>CBIHPL010000151.1:0-7921 GCA_966212005.1 uncultured Asticcacaulis sp. | reverse complement strand
CTTTGGCCGAAGTCGGCAAGCGCTATCCGTCCGAGAAGCGCATCATTGCCGACGCCACCACCGGCCGGCCGCTGACGCTCCTGACCTCGGGTGCGGTTGGCGACGCCAAGATCTATCCCACCCACCCCCAGTGGGCGCACGACGGCGTCAACATCATCTTCCGCTCAGGCGAGCGCGCCGGATCGCCGCAGATCTTTGCCGTCAATGAGCAGACCGGCGATATCGTGCAGCTTACCGACGGCCCAGGCGTCGACATCGGCTCGATCAATGTCGCACGGTTGTCAAACCGGGTCTTTTATTTGCGCAAGGGCGCGACCCAGGCGCTGAAGTCGATCGACCTGACGGCGTTGCTGGCCGACTCGAAGGCCGGCAAGCTGAAGGCCGCAGGTTATGAAACCAGCCACGGCACCCTGCCTGCGGGCTTTATCAATGCCGGCGGCTTCACGCTCGATGCCGATGAAAAGACCGCCTATTTCGGCTTCGACCAGGAAAAGGCGCCGCCGCGTCCGCAGGGTGGCCCCGTGCCGCAGGTGCCGGGCGGCATTCTGGCCATGGACATCGCCACCGGACAGACGCGGACGGTCATAAAGTCCGAGTTCCGCATGGGCCATATCCAGGCCAATCCATTCAAGCCGGGTGAAATTCTCTATTGCTGGGAAACTGGCGGCGATGCGCCTCAGCGCATGTGGGCCGTTAACGCCGACGGCACCGGCAATCGCGAAGTCTTCAAGGAATCGCCCGACGACTGGGTGACGCACGAACAGTTCGCCGACGCCGACCACGTCATTTTCAACCTGCTGGGCCACACCGCCAAACTGGCGCAACGCCCGACCGGCATCATGGTCGTCAATTTGCGCACCGGCGAGGTCGAGAACCTGGGCCAGGTGCCCTTCACCTCCAAGGCGCGCAGCTTCTGGCACAATGGCGTCACCTATGACGGCCGCTATGCAGCCGGCGACACTTTCAACGGCGACCTCTACCTGATCGATCGTTCAAACGGCGAGCGCAAGCTGCTGTCGACCGGCCACTGGATGAAGCCCGACCACCTGCACCCGAGCTTCAGCGCCGACAATATGCGCCTGCTCGTCCAATCCGGACTCTTGACCGACGGCAAGAAGCTGTCGCTGATCGTTGTCCCCATAAACTAAGGAAACCCATGCTTACCGACCTCAAAGACAAGGCCGTGCTCATCACCGGCGCCTCCTCCGGTATCGGCGCCGCCGCTGCCATCGGCTTTGCCCGGCACGCCGCATCCATCGCCGTCCACTATGGCACCAATGAAGCCGGCGCCCGCGAGGTCGTCGCTGCCATTACCGCACTCGGCGGCAAAGCAGCCCTGGTCCAGGCCGATCTGACCGACCCGAAGACGGCGGCTGGCATGGTCGATGAGGCCGCCAAGGCGCTCGGCAAGCTCGATATCCTGGTCAACAACGCGGGCTCACTGTGCGGCCGCCGCCCGTTCATGGAGATCGATGACGACCTCTACGATACCGTCATGAACCTGAATGTCCGCTCGGTCATCAATGCCTCTCAGGCCGCCGTGCCCCTGATCGAGGCGCAAGGCGGCGGCACCATCATCAATGTCGGCTCGATCGCCGGCAACGACGGCGGGGGACCGGGCTCGGGCCATTATGCCTGCGCCAAGGCCTATATCCACAACCTGACGCGGCACATGGCCCGCGACCTGGCCGGGCGCGGCATCCGGGTGAATGCCATCGCGCCCGGCGTCATCGAGACGGCCTTCCATGCGGCGACACCGGCCGACCGCATGGAAGCGATGAAGAATGCCACGCAGATGAAACGCGTCGGCACACCGGACGACTGCACCGGCACCATCCTCTACCTCGCCTCCGAGCAGATGAGCCGCTACATCACTGGCCAGATCATCCACATCAATGGCGGCCAGTATATGCCTTGATGCTTGTCGCGCTTTATCCAAAAACCGCTTCACACTTTTTGGAAAGCGCTAACGGCTAACCGCATAAAGCCCATGGTGGCTGAGGATGAACAGGGTCCGCATATCCTCGCCACCAAAGATCAGCTGCAGGGGCCGCTCCGGCGTGTCGATGCGCCCGACCTCGCGGCCGTCGGCGTCGTAGACAAACACCTGGCCGTTGGCGACATAGAGCTTGCCATCCGGCCCCATGACAGCACTTTCGCCGCCGCGCGGGGCGATGACCTTCAGGTCGCTGACCGCTCCGCCTTCGGCCACCACGCCGCTGTAGGTCTTGTTTTCCGAGCCGTTGGTGAAGACGACGCGTTCGCCAACCTTGCCACCGGCAAAGCCATAGGTTTGCAGGGTATCCGACCAGCGCCAGCCGAGATGGTTGGCCGGCCCCTGTTGCAGCACCCGAAAGGCCGGCAGGACCAGGCTGCCATCGGGCGAGACGTATTCGTGCGTCTTGGCGGTCTGGACGTCCTTCGCGAACAGTTCGGCGAGGGTGGTAAAGCGCAGCGTCGCCGGATCGAGCTGGTCCCGGAACTCGCCATTGTTCCAGACATTGCCCGGAAGAAGCGTACGCGCCTCCTTTCGCGCACTGACCGGCGTCGGCGACACCATGGTCATGTCAAACCCGGCCACCTTGGGATTAAAGCTGTAGACCGCGCCGGCCGGACCTTCCGACGACAGAACCATCAGATCGCCATTCTTCGCCACAGCCAGGTTGACAGGATCGAGCGGCGCATCGCGGACGATCGACAGGCCTGATTTCGCAGACCAGCTATAGATGCGATGGAACTGGCGCTCGACAAAGTACAGCGTGCCATCGGCGCCGACCGCCGCGCCCGAGATCGAATAGAAGCCGTCCTTCAGCTTTTTGACTGCCGACACATCAGTCGAGACAATTTTTGGCGTCGCCGGGACGTCGAGGACGGCGAACTCACGCTCACGTACCTCGGCGCCGCTGGTCACATCGACAATGGCGTTCTCAAACGGAAACTTGCTGGCGCGGAGATAGGTTGTGCAGCCGGCCGTATCGCAGGTCGCATAGCCGCTTTCGCCATTGACGTGGACATTGCGGAAGCGAATGTCCGAGGCGTTGTACAACTTGACCGCGGCATAGGCGGGCTTCAGCGAGCGCGTCACGCGATAGCCGTGATAGTTGGCAAACAGGATGTTGCGCGAATTGCGGATCTCGGTGGACAGGGCATCCAGACCGTCGCGCACCTCCTGCTCGGTTTGCGGCGCCAGGAACTCCCAGTTTTCAACACCATCCAGAACGATCTCGGCGCGAACGTGGTGCTCGGCCGACATCTGATAGACATAGCCGGGAGTCCTGGTATTGGTAACGTAAAAACCGGCCTGCGAGAATGTGTTGGGCGTCCACACGGCATTGAATGTGCCGCCGCCGCCATCCTTGACCCAGATGCTGGGATATTGACCGTCCCAGCGATTCTTGGGGTCGGACATCTCCATGCGCCTGCCGTTGCCCAGGCGCGTGCCCGATCCGCCCTGAATCTTGACGTCGTTGACCATCGAATCCGCGCCTGCCATCCAGACAAGGGCGGAGGCGCGCGGATTGTATCCGCCGGTCTAGAGTCCAAAGCCGAACAGGATGGCATTCCCGCCCTTGGCGCTTTGGATCATGGGCTTAAGGCCGCCGACACCGAGATAGTTGGGCGTACTGTCTTCGAGGTAGATTTGCGTGAGGCTGGGGTGGAGCGCAATCAGCACACTGTCCGGGCGCAGGCGCAAAGTATCGCTGACGCGGTAATGGCCCGCCGGCAGATAGACGACGCGGTTTTTGTCGATTGCCGCCTGAAGCGCCGCTGTATCATCCGTGACGCCGTCCCCCTTCGCGCCCAGATCATGGGCACTCTTCCAGTGCTTGACTGGCGGCAGATGTTTCAAAGCCGCGGCGCGCGGCGCAGGCAGCCTGGTTAGGGCCTTGGCATCCATATGCGTTTCGAACGTGCCCGTGGCACCCAGCGCCGGCAGGGTCAGGCCATAGGTAAAGCTTTTGACCGTATAGGCCGGTCCCTTGCCGGCGACCGTCTTGCCGCTTTCGCGGAACCTGGCGAAGACCGGCACGCCTTTCGCCTGAGCATTGTCGAAGCCGACCTGGGTAAAGACGCTGTCTTCGTTGCTGATGACGACAGCCGCGTTCGAAAGGTTCTCGAAGCGGACATCCTTGCCCCACAGAGAGTCGCTGTAGCCTTCGTCGATCTCGATGCCCGTCTTCGTGTTGCGGATCTTGATATTGACCAGGGTCAGGTCGACCTCGTGCTCGCGAATGGCCGCCTCAGACTGGCCATCGAATTCCGAGTCCAACAGTGTGTACTGCCAGGCCGGCGACGTCTTTTCGGTCAGGATGCCATAACGCCCGCCGAAGAAGCGCAAATTGTCGCCCTCATTGCCCGCCTGATAGATGCCGGCCAGGGCGGAGCCGAGATGAAAGTCGATATGGCTGAGGAAGGCATGCTGCGCCATGCGGAAACGCACCGCCGTCGCCGCTTGATTGCCCTGACCGATCTCGAAATCGACATTGCTCATCGCCGAATAGAAGGTCGAGGAATTGGCGTCGCGGATATTCTCGCTGTACGGCACGAAGCTTTTGACCGGCACCGGCACCTTGCCGACATTATACTGGTCATCGCCGGTGAAAACGATCATCGAGGCGACGCCGGTCTGGAAGCCAGGTGTATTGTCGGCCAGGACAAACACCGGCCGCTTAGGGCCGACGCCGAAGATGCGCACCGCTGGCCAGACATTCAGGCTGCGCGTCAGCCGATAGCGGCCAGATGGCAGGAAGACGATGCCGCCGCCCTTTGCCTGGTCGATGGCGGCCTGGATGGCGCCGGTGTCATCGGCAACGCCGTCACCCTTTGCCTGGACGTGGATGGCGCGCGGATCGTCCGGCGCGAGTTCATAGGCTGACCTGGACAAGGTTTTTATTGCCGGCGCGGCGGCGGCGCCTGCCGGCAACACGACGAACAGAAACGCGCACACGGTGGCGGTCAGCGGTACACGCATTGATATCTCCCATCTTTATCGTTTATGACAGCGCTAACATGAAATTTCTAGAATGGAAACCGTGGTTATACCAATTCAGCGAAGGAGCCCGCGGTCGGCGTGTTCCAAGGGTCGCAGATGTAGCGTTATCCAGCCAGACCTGATTACACTGAGTATACGATATTCGACGCAAGGGATTATTCAGTAGAAGGCCGTGATCCCGGGATATATGCAATGAATTGACAGGGACCATTATTTGGGATTCTAAATCACGTTTCATACCTGTTCGCGCGCCGAATCGACAGGGGTGGATTCGGCACTCAAAGAGTCTTGCTCTGGCAGCGCTATCCTTAAGACCGTGACCTCAGCGGCGGAGTGAAGTTTGATCAAGAGCGCGACAGGTCCGAAGGCCCGGGCTTCCAGCACAGGACGCATTACGCTCGAAGACGTGGCGGAGCGAGCGGGCGTCTCGACCATTACCGTGTCGCGCACCTTTCGCCATCCCGGCAAGGTCGCGCCGGAGGTACGTGAACGCATCCAGCGCATCGCCTACGACATGGGCTATGTCTCGAACCGCGCCGCCAGCGCCCTGGCATCGGCCAGGTCGATGAATATCGTCGTCCTGGTGCCGTCCTTGCGCAACATGGTGTTCGTCGAAACGCTCGACGGCATCGAAAAGGTGTTACGTCCCAAGGGCTATCACATGCTTCTGGGGGTCACCAACTACTCTCCGGAAGAAGAGGATGCGCTGGTACGAGCCTACCTGTCCTTCGATCCCGACGGCATCCTGCTTACCGGCCTGAATTACCGCGAATCGACACGCCGGCTGATCGAACAGCTCAAGGTTCCGGTCGTTCACATGATGGAACTGTCCGATCAGGACGGCCTGTTCAGTGTAGGCTTCTCCCAGGAAGCCGCGGCGGAAGCCATGACCGAACACCTTGTCGCCTCGGGGCGGAAGCGAATCGCCTTTATTGGCTCGCAGATGGATTCGCGCACCCTGGCGCGCAACCGGGGCTATCGGGACACACTGGTCAGGGCCGGCCTTTATCAGTCGCACCGTGAGCTGCTGGTTCCGGATCCCTCGTCGACCGAACTGGGCGGCACCCTGCTCAACCGCCTGCTGCGTCAGGCGCCGGACACCGACGCAGTCTTTTTCTGTAATGACGACCTGGCGCAAGGCGGGCTTTTCGAATGCCAGCGCCAGGGGATCCAGGTCCCCTCTCAACTGGCGATCGGCGGCTTCAATGATGTTCCGTCGTCGGCCTGCGTAGTGCCAGCGCTGACATCCGTCGCCACGCCGCGTTATGAGATTGGCGCGCAATCGGCCAATATGCTGATGGCCCTGCTGGAGGGCCGCTCAATTGCCAAGCCCCATATAGATCTGGGGTTTGCGCTCAAGGCGCGCGAAAGCACCTAAGAGCGATACGCCAGGACGTGTGTGCGTTTTTTTGGCTGAATATCGTGAGAAAACAAAAAACTAGGGGCATGACGGCAGTTCAATCCAACGCATCATGCTCCAGAGAGACGCACAAGCAACCTGGCCTTGCCAATTACAAAGTCGCTTGACAATTGTAATGGATTTCATCACCACTAAAGGCGTGGATAACGGCGTTTCACGATGTTAGCGCTGTCATTATCTTCAAGCGTAAAAATTGCCACAGTTAACGCAGGAAGCGAAATTTTCCGATATATTGTTGATTTGTCTTATGTTTTTTTGACAAGTTGACACTAATAAAGTCGGACAAATGCGTATCTGCGCGCAATTATAATGTTAGCGCTGTCATTGCAGCGCATAAAGAGAAAACGGGAAGAACATATGCCAAGGACAACCAAGAAACTCATTATCGCAACCGCATCAGCCATTGCGCTGATGGGGGCCAGCGCAATGGCGCAGGACACCACACCCGACACGGCAAATGAGGAGACATCGGTCGTCGTCGTGACCGGTTCACGCATCACGACGCGCGGTTTCACCCAACCGACGCCGACCCAAAGCCTGACGGTCGAAGAGCTCGAAAAGTCGGCCAAGCCGAATATCTTCAACGCTATCGCCGAACTGCCGTCGCTGCAGGGCTCGACCGGCCGCCAGACCTCGGTGTCCTCGACCAGCTCAGGCATCCAGGGCCTCAGCTCGTTCAGCATGCGCGGCCTCGGCCCATTGCGCACCCTCACCCTGCTCGACGGCCAGCGCGTCGTCGCCGCCAACGTGTCGGGCGTGACCGACATCAGCATGTTCCCGCAACTGCTGATCAAGCGCGTCGACGTCGTGACCGGCGGCGCCTCGGCCTCCTATGGCTCCGACGCCATCGGCGGCGTCGTCAACTTCGTCACCGACACGCGCTTCAAGGGGTTCAAGGCCAATGTCGAAGCCGGCGTGACCAACTATGACGACGACAAGAACTATGTCGTCCAGGCTGCCTGGGGCGACAGCTTCCTCAATGACCGCCTGCATGTGCAAATCAGCGGCGAAAACGGCCACGACGACGGCATTCCCACCAACCGCTTCGGCGCAGGTCCCGGCCCCAACGGCCGCGACTGGTTCGTTGCCCCGGCCTTTCAGGTCCGCCCGATTGCCCAGACGAATGATGGCAAGCCACAGATGTACTACATCGAGCAGGCCCAGCAGTTCCAGTACGCCAAATACGGACTGATCACCTCGGGCCCGCTGCAGGGAACGGCCTTCGGCCCGAACGGCCAGCCCTTCCAGTTCCAGTACGGCTCGAACGGCGTGCCGACCGGCACCGGCGCGGTCACCAACTGTATCACGCCCTTCTGCGTGGGCGGCGACCTGAGCGGCAATGTCGCCAACGGCACGACCCTGGCCATGCCGTTGGACCGTACAGTCGCCTATACACGTATCGGCTATGATCTCGACGACAATAACGAGATCTATTTCACGGCCAATGCAGCGCGCGTCGCATCGATCAACACGCCGAATCCCGGCGCGGCGAAAAACGCCAACCTGAC
>CBIHPL010000150.1:0-7965 GCA_966212005.1 uncultured Asticcacaulis sp. | reverse complement strand
GAGGACGAGGGCGATCGCGGCGATCTGCCACGACCCCATGCCGCACAGGATGCCCAATGTCGTCGAATTTACACTGCCGGTCCGCATGGATGTTCCGTTACATCACCCGGCCAAGCGCCGCCACGATGTTCAGCCGGTTATTGACCCGACGTACTCTGCCCGGCAAGGTGGCCGCATGATCTTCTTTATCGTGCCCCTGGGGCTTGTCATTGTTTGCGCCGTCCGCCTGGGCGTGACCGGCGCTTTCCAATACCTGTGGCGGACGATGCGCGAGGCGACAGGGTCATGATCCGCGACATACTGAAAATGGGCGATCCACGTCTGCTGAGGGTCGCGCGGCCGGTCGAAGACATCCACGCGCCTGAACTGAAAGCCATCATCGCCGACATGTATGAGACCATGCACGCCGCCAATGGCGTCGGCCTGGCGGCGCCACAGATCGGCATAGACCTGAGGGTGATGATCTTCGGATTCGATGCCAACCCGCGCTATCCCGACGCCGAACCAGTGCCGGTCACGACGCTGATCAATCCCTGGCTGGAAATTCTGACCGAGGACACAGAGGACGGCTGGGAAGGCTGCCTGTCGGTGCCCGGGATGCGGGGCATGGTTCCCCGCGCCACGCATATTCGCTACGGGGGTACGCTGGGGGACGACATGACGGTCGAACGTGAAGCGCACGGTTTCCACGCCCGTGTCTTCCAGCACGAGTTCGATCACCTGAACGGCGTGCTTTATCCGATGCGTATCCGCGACATGACGCAGTTCGGCTTTATCGAGGCCCTGTTCCCGGACAGCCCGCTGGCGGCGCTGGAGGGGGACTAATTATCACGGCAAATCGATCACAATTGGTCAATTTCGCCAATATGTGATAATAATCGCGCAACTCAAACGACAGGATTCGTATGGAACGCCGCGACCTATTGAAACTTGCCGGGCTTGGCGCCCTGATCCCCGCGACGTCCGTCGCCGCTCCCGCTGCTCCTTCTCATCGCCTGAAAAAAGGCCGGTTCGGCGTGACGTACGATCCCGCCACGGGTGCACTGCTTGAAATCGTCGACACCAGCGATCCAGCCGCGATGAACTGGATCAGTTCGGGCAAGAATGCACCCTGGCAGTCGCGCGGTCTGAACTGGGGTCTGGGCTATGCCGATCTTGGCAAGGGCACGCTGCATCGCGGCCGGTGGGACGACCCATCGACACTAACGACCACGAACGACGGCATAACCGTCACCTATCAGACGGGTGCGCTGAAAGTCGCGATCGTTCGCCAGTTGAACGGCGACACCTTGACCGAACGCTACAGCTTCACCAATACGGCGAAGGAACTGCTGCCGCTCAGCGACAAGGCTGGCGCCGGCCTCGTCATCTGCGCGCCATTCAACGACCACTACACCAACGCCAGGGACGTCCAGGACAATCGCTGCCACGCTCATCTGTGGACTGGCGGCACGTCGTCATGGGTCGCGTGCTTGCGCATGGGCGGGCGCGGCCCGCATCTGGGCCTTGTCGTCACCGAAGGCGGGCTGTCAGGCTATTCGATCACCGGCCGCGATACGATCACCTCGTCGAATACGCGTGGCACATTTCTATTGCATCCCACCTTCCGCGACCTCAAGCCAGGTGAGACGCGTTCACTCGGCTGGACGTTGTTCTGGCATGACGGCTGGGAGGACTTCTTCGCCAGGTGCGCTCGTCACTCCAAAGCGTTCGTACGTATCGATGCGTCCCATTACACCCTTTTCCCGGGCGAGACGGCCGATATTCGCGTAAGTTCGCTGGTGGCACCTTCGCTGGAAGCGGTGACGCTGACGCCGTCCACTGACGGCCATAAGGGCGCCTTCACTGCCGACAGGCCGGGGGAAAGGCCTCTGAAACTGACGACAGCCGATGGCGGCGAAACGCGCCTGGTGCTCAATGTCGTCCCGCCGATCTCCGAGTTGATGGCGGCACGGGCCAGGTTCATCATCGAAAAGCAGCAGTTTATCGATGCCGGCGATCCGCGCAGCGGCGCTTTTGTGCTGTACGACAACGTCTTGAAAGCGCAGGTCACGACCGATCCGTTTTCCGACCGCAACGAAGGGCGTGAACGTCTCGGCATGGGCGTCTTCCTGGCGCGCTGGCTGAGGCAGGAAGGACGAAACGATGCCGATGTCATGGCGGCCCTTGACCGCTACGTCACCTTCGTCCGGGCGAAGCTGCAGCGGCCCGATGGTTTCGTCTTCAATTCGGTCAGCAATCACAATGCCCGGCTCTACAACTGGCCGTGGGCCGCGCAACTGCATCTCGAAATGGCGCGCCTGACCGGCCACTCCCGGCATTATGACAGCTTCGTCACAACGATTGAAAGCTATTACGCCAATGGCGGCGACGCCTTCTACGCCATAGGCCTGCCGATCCATGAGGGGCTGGACGCCCTGAAGGCAGCGGGCCGCCAGGCCGACCACGGCCGGCTGCTTGCGCTATTCACCGGCCACGGGCGCAAACTGGCCGCTACCGGCACCGGCTACCCGGAAAGCGAAGTCAATTATGAACAGTCGATCGTGGCACCCGCCGCCCAGATTCTTCTGGAACTGCACAGGGCCACGGGCGACAAACAGTGGCTGGAAGCCGCCAGGCCGCACATGGCCTTGCTGGAACTGTTCGGCGGCCGGCAGCCCGATCACCACCTGCATGAAATCGCCATCCGGCACTGGGATGGCTACTGGTTCGGAAAGGCGCGCATGTGGGGCGACACCTTCCCGCACTACTGGAGCGGCCTGACCGGCATCGTGTTCCATCATTACGCCAAGGCAACGGGCGACGAGAGCTATGCCGGCCGCGCCGACGGGATACTGCGCAACAATCTCAGCCCGTTTACCGCAGATGGGCGTGGCTCGGCGGCCTATGTCTACCCTGTGACGGTCAATGGCCAGACAGGTAAATTCTACGACGCCTACGCCAACGACCAGGACTGGGCGCTGGTCCACTGGTTACAGGCGCGGGAAGCTTAGTCACGCAGGCTTCTCGAATGTCCAGATGCGGAGCATTGCGCGGCCCAGATGGCGCGTCCAGTCGGGGTTCAACCGCACAAGGGCCTCGCCGCCGAAGACATCTGTGTGGGTAAGCAACCGCAGGCCCGCGCCATCGGCGGCGCTCCGTATATCGGCCTCGGTATGGGCGAAGCTTGTCAGCCTGACCGCCTCGCCGTCCCGATCCACAAAGTTGGCTTGCGTTCCGCCAGCAATCCGGTCGGGGTGAATTTCCGAGATATAGAATCCACCTCCGGGCTTAAGCATATGCGCGACACGGGCGAAGAAGGCGGAAAGATCGGCGATGTGTTCCAGAACCAATGCCGTCACCCCGGCATCGAACACATCGGGCAACGGTAAGGTCAGGACATCGCCTTCGACCAGTTCGACATCGAGCCCGGACAGTTTCTCTCGCGCGATCGCCAGCATGCCGGGCGACAGGTCGATGCCGGTGACCGTATTTCCTGCCCTGGCCAGCCGGATTGTATGACGGCCGGTTCCACAGCCGATCTCACAGATTCGCTGCCCCTTCAGATGCGCATAGACCGGCGGGAAATAGAGATCGTCGATGGCGACGGTCGAGTTGACATAATTGTCGTAGAGGCCTGCCCAGCGGTCGTAACCCGCGCGGTTTTCGGAAGTCGGATATTGCGTCATGGCAATAGCTCCATAGCACAGGCCGGGCTTACCCGCCGGCCGGTCTGGAGCGTGAATTATGTGACCGTAAGCCGGACCGCAGCGCCACTGCACGGTAGTCGGTTTAACGGTATTACGGGCCTCTGTCCAGAATATCCGGTCTGCGGTCGAGTGTACCGCGTCCCACAATCCGAGAAGTGTTGCGGACTACCAAGGATTGTGATTACCTCCCATTTATAAAAACAATTATCGGGGGTGAAAATGTCAAGACTTGCCGCAGCGTTCATAACGACCCTCCTGATGGCGGGCGTACAGGCTCATGCGCAGACCGCACACACGGATTCACCGGCCGTCATCGTCAAGGGCACCCGCCATAAGCCGCCCGAAGACATAGCGCCGCCGCCGCTGGATGTGTTTACGCAGTCCCCGCGTATCGAACATATCGCCCTGTCGACGGACGGAAGCCGCATCGCCTGGATCACACGCAAGGCCGGGTTGCGTCTACTGGTCACCTACACTGTGGCCGACGGCAGCAACAAGACGATAAGGCTCAGCGAGGACCCGATATCGGCGATCACCTGGCTCGGAAACGACCACCTGTTGCTGTCGGACACCGCTACCGGGGTGCGCGGGACCTGCCCTTCCGGCCAAACCCAGGACTATAAGGTCGGCCCGGCCCTGTCGACGGTTTTCGAACAGATCAACGGCGGTGGCTTCGGCGCCGCCAGAAGTGCAGACACTCCGTACGACGGCATTACCGTACAGTTGCTGCAGAATGCCCTCACCCCACCGCCCTGCCGGCAGTACGGCGTGCGGTCGCGCGACGCCGCGACGATCGTCGACCTGCGCAACAGCCAGGCCGTAAGCCTCGGCAGCCGCATCAGCGGCGACTATAATCAACAGCCGCTTGGCCTCCCAAAAGTGGTCATGGTCGATGGCAAGATGCAACTGGTCGGCGCCTTCCTGGAATTGCGCGACAAATCGATAGCCGGCCAGGCCGCCCAGCGCGTCTACCCGTGGCGGGTCGACCCGGACACCGGTGTGGGCCGTATCATCAACGACGGCGGCGGCGACCTCGACCGCCTGGGCAGTTATGTCGACGACTGGCTCTTCGACGACACAGGCAAGCCGACGGTAAGGGCGCTTTACGACTATTTCGAAGCGACCTTCAGTATCGAGATGCGCAAGGACGGCAGGTGGTCGCCGGTATTGAAACGCAAGATCGATCCAAAGGCGCATACCTTTGCCCCGTTTCTGGCGGGCTGGGGGCGTGACGGCACGTCCCTGCTCCTGATCGATGCGACCGTCGGCGCCGATGGCCAGCGTCGCTTCCGCTACCATGAACTGTCGGCCGACGGAAAAATGTCGGAGGCGCTCAATGAAGATGCGACACGCGATCGGCCGGTCTTCGACCCGGAAACTGGCGCCCTGGCCGGTTTTGAACACAATGGCGAGTTGACGACCTATACCTTCTTCGATCCGGGCCTGGCGGAATACTATAAGCATGCTGTCAATACGGCGCCCGGCCAGGCCGTGCGCATCGTCGCGACAGCGCGCGATCCCGGGCAGATGATCGTATTTGAACAAGGCGGCGAGGACCCCGGCTCCTGGCACTATTTTGACTTCACCAACGGGAAACGCGTCGACATCGGCAGCCAGCACCCGGCCGTGCCGGCCGACTGGGTGGCCTCGCAACGCTCGATCAGCTACAAGGCATCCGACGGCCTGACGGTTACGGCGCAATTGACCCTGCCGCCCCAGGGGAAGGCGAAAGACCGCGCTCTGGTCGTCCTGCCGCACGACGGACCGCTCGGCCATGACGGTCGCGGCTTCGACTGGCTGGCCCAGGCTCTGGCCTCGCGCGGCTACGTCGTGTTGCAACCCAACTATCGCGGTTCGGACGGCGGCGACGCAGCGCTGACCGAAGCCGGATACGGCCAGTGGTCCGGCCGCATGCTCAGCGACATGTCCGATGGCGTGACATACCTTGTCGGTCAAGGCATTGTCGATACGAAGCGTGTCTGCATCGCGGGACGCGGCTATGGCGGATACGCGGCGCTGAAAGGCGCGCAGGACAAGGCCCATTATCGCTGCGCCATCGCCATCAACGGGATCTCCAACCCTGGTGATTATGTGGACAACGCCGCCGGCCTCGCCGTGGCGGATGAAATCGCGGCGTTGAAGGCCGACGTCGAACAGGACCGCGGCTTCCGCGCCGACGTCCGCTCACCGGCGCTGATCCGGCGTTATTTCGGCGACCACGCGCCCGCCGCGGCAACCGACGCCGCCGTGCCGGTCCTGCTGATCCAGGCGGATGAGGACAGGCTCGTACCTTCAGGACAAGCTCGCGCGCTTCGCGACCGTTTGCAACGCGCCGGCAAGTCCGTGGTCTATACCGAACTGGACGATTGCGACCGCGATCTGAGCAGCGAGAGCTGCCGGTTGAGTACGGCCCAGGCGGTCGTGGACTTCCTGATGGTCAATAATCCGGCGAAGTAAGGGTTTCCATCGAACATCCGCTATTGCCGCTGGCAGGTCGCGCGCCGCTCAACTGTCGCGAGGTTCGGCCAGCGGTCATACCCTTATCAGTGTCCGGCCGAAACAGGAGATTGGGATCGCCTCATGTCCCTTCCAATTTACCCGCCGGTCGGGAGCTCGAACGAGCTGAACAGAATCCCGGACCGCGCGGGACTTTTACGCGGCGTGTTTAGCAGGACCGCCGGCATCGCTCAGAATATCTGGTTTGTCCGTGGTGGCGCCGCGGCTCACAGTCTGGGCAAGATAAGCGGAGGCGCACATGAAACTGCTGCAACACGTGTTTTCAGCCTTTACGAGCAAGGAAAATCCGTCCCGCGCTCACGATGTTAGAATCCTGCCTGGCAAGGGCACTCAGGAATTCACAAACAAGACCGACCGGCCGCTCGAAGTCTATGTAGAGATGTATTCGGACCTGTATATACTTCAGCCGGACGACGTAATGACGGTAATATACGACGATGATCTGACCGCTCCAAATCGCGGGCTGTCCACGCAGGTATATGGCGACAGTTTAGTGATCTACCCGACGACATCGATCACTGCGTCGGTTCTGATAAACGGCAAGCCCGTCGAGCCCTGGGACCAATCCGCGGCCAATCAACCGGGCGCGTAACGCATCTCTATTCCCCCGCATACCGCTCACGTTCGCGCCGCTCTTTCTCGTCTACGGCCGCCCGCCATTTTCGCGCGCCCCAGTTCCCCGCGGCGAACCAACCGGGCTCGCTGCCCTTGATATGGACGAAGGTGGCCATATGTCCGAACCTTGGATTCGTCAAAAATAGACGTGATGCGCAAGCGAGATGCGAGCGGCATAGGCGACAGCCATTGCCCGTTCCTCAGGTGTCAGCGCGTTGCGGAAGCGCTCCGTCATACCGTCCGAGTCGATCCTGATCATCAGCGTCATGCCATAGGCCTTGACCTTGTCCGCAGGAACCCCCGGCGCGCCATCGCGCAGGATCAGCGCGGCGTTCTTCGCCCCCACTCCGTCGCCCATCGCGGCGGCCTGGGTGTACCACTTCAGCGCTTCGGCCTTGTCGGGCGCGCCCAGCTTTCCGGTGTAGTAGATGTCGCCGAGGTTCATCGAAGCGGCCGCCACGCGATCCGTCAGCCTCAAGAACAGGTCGCGGGCGCGGACGGGGTCAGCCCGCCCCGCTTCGCCGTCAAGCAGATCGACGGCCAGGTTGAAGACGGCATCGCGGTCTCCGGATTTCGCTGCTGCTTCAAGCGCTGCGCGGTCAGGGACGGGTGCGGGCGGCGCTTCCGGTTCAAGGTCCGCCGCCGCGCCGCCCTTGCCGTAAGCCTTGCTGAAGGCTTCGAGCTTGGCCTTATGCGCTGCGTCGATCTTGCCGTTATAATAGAGCGCGGTGATTTCGAACGCGATCCCGGGGCCGCCGCGCTCCCACGCCAGCATAAGCCAATCGGCAGCGGCATTGTGGTCCTGGGCCGTCCCGACCCCCGCCACATACATGCGCGCCACGCGAACCATGGCGTCGCTGTCTCCGGCTTCCGCCGCCTTAAGCATCCACTCAAAGCCCTTCTTCAGGTTCACTGCGTAAGGGCTGCCGCGAAGCCAGGCTTCGGCGATCGTCCGCATGGCGGCGGTGTCGCCAGCCTGCGCCTTGGGCATCTGGACGGCCTCGAAGGCGGCGATACGTTCGGGCCGCTTGGCAAGCTCGCCGATCGCCAGCCTCGCCTGCCTGTAGCCAAGCGTTTCGGCGCGCCGGTAAAGCGTCATCGCGCGTTCATCGCTCTGATCGACGCCGGCACCA
The DNA here is from genome assembly GCA_966212005.1 of uncultured Asticcacaulis sp. GTDB lineage: Bacteria > Pseudomonadota > Alphaproteobacteria > Caulobacterales > Caulobacteraceae > Asticcacaulis. Next base: position 11 of record CBIHPL010000150.1, on the reverse strand, counting down.
AGCTCGTACAC
>CBIHPL010000149.1:0-7992 GCA_966212005.1 uncultured Asticcacaulis sp. | reverse complement strand
CCATCGGTGCTCAGAATTCTGAAGCAGCGAAACTTCTGGGGCATTGCCATCCCGCGGTTTCTGGCGGATCCGACCTGGGGAACACTGGTGTTCTGGATTCCGTTGTATCTGAGCACGGCGCGGGGGTTCGACCTCAAACAGATCGCGCTTTTTGCGTGGCTCCCCTTTGTTGCGGCCGACCTTGGCTGCCTGTTCGGCCCGGCACTTGTCGCCACGATGCAGCGGTTTGGCGCTTCGCTCATCAACGCGCGCCGGCTGACCTTTACGGTCGGCGCCATAATGATGGTGGGTGTCGTCTTCGTTGGCGCCGTCAAAAGTCCCTATGTGGCGATCGCGCTTCTGTGCCTGGGGGCCTTCGCACACCAGACGCTGTCCGTCACCGTCATCACCATGTCGTCCGATCTTTTCCGGCAAAGCGAGGTGGCGACCGTGACCGGCCTGGCGGGGACGGCGGCCAATCTTGGGGCGCTTCTGTTTTCCGTGGCGATCGGGACACTTGTCGCGACGACGGGATACACGCCGTTTTTTGTTATTCTCGGAGGCATCGACCTTTTGGGTGCACTTTTACTATGGCTTCTCATCCGGCCCACGGACACGACCCCGGAGCTGAAGCGTGATCAATAATCCCGTACTCCCCGGCTTCAACCCGGATCCTTCCATCATTCGCGTCGGCGGCGACTACTACATTGCCACCTCCACTTTTGAATGGTTCCCGGGGGTTCAGATCCATCATTCGACCGACCTTGTGAACTGGCGGCTCATCGCCCGGCCGCTTCGGCGGCCCTCTCAACTCGATCTTCGCGGCATTCCCGACAGCTGCGGCGTGTGGGCGCCTTGCCTGAGCCATTCCAGGGGCAAGTTCTATCTGACCTATTCACTGGTTAAGCGATACGGGCGGACAACGGAGTACGGCGCCGAAGGGACTTCACTCAGGGATTTTCACAACTATGTCGTAACCGCCGACAGCATCGAGGGCGACTGGTCCGATCCCGTCTATCTCAACAGCAGCGGTTTTGATCCGTCTCTGTTTCACGACGCAGACGGCCAGACCTACCTTCTCAACCTGCTGTGGGATCATCGCAGCGGCAACAATCGTTTCGGCGGGATATTGCTTCAGGCCTACGATGTCGAACGAAAGGTCCTTGTCGGCGAACCGAGGCTCATCTTCGAGGGCACCGAACTCGGCTACACCGAAGGCTCACATCTCTATCGCAGGGCCGGCTGGTATTACCTGATCGTCGCCGAAGGCGGGACGGGGTGGGGCCACGCCGTTACGCTGGCGCGGTCGCGCGACATTCACGGGCCGTACGAAGTCTGCCCCCACGGTCCCATTCTCACCAGCCGCGGCCGGCCTGATATCCCGTTGCAGCGGGCAGGGCATGGCGATCTCGTCGAGGCCGAGGATGGAACCTGGCTTATCGCATACCTTTGCGCGCGCCCTGTTCCCGGGACGCAGTACAGTGCCCTCGGCCGTGAAACCGCGATCCAGCCCGTCAACTGGACGCCCGACGGGTGGATCGAGCCCGCCCTTCCGCTGCTTCAGACGGACAATCCGGTGGCGCCGGCCGCGGTCGCCGCTCGGACGCCGTCCGAGCGGTACGACTTCGAGGGAGGGAATCTGGCGACTGATTTTCAGTGGCTGCGAACACCCTGTCCCGAAACGCTGTTCAGTCTGACGGCGCGCCCGGGTCACCTGACCCTGTTTGGGCGCGAGACGATCGGAAGTCTCTTCGAGCAAAGCCTCATCGGCCGGCGTCAAACCTCGATGTGTTACGAGGCAACGACCGCCTTGGACTTCGCGCCCCGCAATTTCCAGCAGTCGGCAGGTCTTGTCTGCTACTACAATTCGACCAAGTTTCATTATTGCTACGTCAGCTTCGATACGGCCCTGGGACGCCATCTTCGCGTGATGTCCGCCTTGCCCGATCCGCTGTGTCCAGAAGCGCTTTCCCGCACCTATCCGCTTCCCGACGGGCCGGTCGAGCTTCGGGTCAGGTCGAACGGCAGGCAGTTGATGTTCAGCTACCGCGCTGAAGGCGCGGAGCGGTGGAACGACCTTGAGGAGGTCTTTGACGCGACGAGCCTGTCAGACGAGGCGACCCTTCCGGGCTGCCCCAGTTTCACGGGCCCCTTCATCGGCATGGCATGCCAGGATATGTCGGGCATGGCGTGTCCGGCATCTTTCGACTGGTTCGAGTTCGTAAGTCTGCCGGCTGCCGAGACGGGAACGGGCGAACAATCCGGCCCGGGCGCCACAAGCGCCGCGGTTGCCGCCGCGCCGCGACGCCGTGGAGCCGCATAATTCGGCTTCATCGAACAGGGCGGGGGCTGCCGGGCATGCCCTTGGGGGGCACCCGTTCCGTTTTAGAATCTTGATGGCGTCGTCGGACGGGGTGACCATGGCGGCCGGCTTCTCCGCCGGCCGGCTTTCGATGCTTTCATTTTAGCGACGTCTCGGAGGTAGTATTCGGGACGAGCGAATTATACATCCTGGCCGCACTGGCGGGCCCCGCGCAATCGAGCAATTCTTTAGAGATGCTTACCATATGAAACCTGGTCCCTGGCCAGCTTGCGCGTTACATGACGTACAATGTAATGTTCAACTAATTTCCGCATAGTTGATTTCAATTCCTGCCATGCAAAGCCTTGCATTTGTTGTGTTGTGAGCACACGCCCCATTTTTTATGGAAATAACCTGACGGATATTGAAAAGTGTGCGTCGTGAACGTCCGATGTCTTGATGTGATCTATTCGCGCAGGTGTCGGGACTTCTGGCCATTCGATGAATACCGGGGTCAGTATTTACCCAATCTAGACATTTCACAGAGACAATTTTTCCGAAACGAGAAAGCCCGGCAACATGGCTACCATTCTCATACTGGAAGACAGTAAGCTTCAGGCCGAACTGATCACACGGCTGGTCATGCGTGCCGGTTGGTCAGCGGTTGTCGCCAAGTCGCACGAAACTGCCCTGGCTGCTCTTCGCGACAGCCATATGGATCTGCTGCTGCTGGATGTCTATGTCGGCGAAATGAACACGCTCGGCAACCTCAACGCCTTTCGCACAGCCGCGGCCAATGTGCCCATTGTCATCATGTCCGCCGGTGCGCAAGGCGGGTCCGCCGACGCGACCCTGGCGGCCGCACGACAGGCCCGTGTTGACTACGTATTGCAAAAGCCCTTCGCCTACGAGGCGCTCGCCGCGATCCTGGACGAGGTCAAGAGCGGCAACCACACGGCGCGGCGCTTGCCGCACATAGCGGTCATCGAGGACAGCCGGGTCGTGCGCACCTTATGCGAACGCATCATCAGTGCGGCGGGGTATCGTGTCAGCACCGCCGACTCGATGGACGACGCGTTGAAACGCCTGGATATGACCGGCGTCGATCTGGTTCTGACGGATCTCTTCATGCCAGGCATGGATGGGGTGGAAGGGATCGCCCTGATTCACGATACCTGGCCCGGGGTGCGCGTCGTCGCCATGTCCGCCGGCGTCGAAGGCCAGGCCAGCGGCGACGCCCTTAGCGCCGCGCAGCAGGCGGGCGCTTGCGCGTTGCTGGCCAAGCCTTTCGGCGCCGCCAGTTTGACCGAACTCATCCGGACGGTCTTGGAAATACCCGACGAGCCGCGATAGAGCGGGAGATCCTGCCGTCGCAATTCGTAGCTGGTCTTCGTGGATTAGTCAGCTTTTTAGAGATATAGGGATAAGCCGGATAAGAGACCGGACCTCCGCCAGGCCTGCCGTCGTCGTAAGTGAGGTTAGAATTTCATGTTCACCTTCGTGGAATCCAGCAACCTGGTCGTGGCCTCGTATCGCCCGGATGAAACCGGGAGCGATATATTCCAGTCGTTCGCACGGGGGGGTGCCGGTCTGAACTCTGCATTCCGGCTGGATTTCCTGCTGGATTTGCGCGGCGTCAAGGGGCCGCTCGATATCCTGTCGAACGAAGAAATGGGACAACGATGGGCAGAGCTGTCCAGGGGACGGGACGTCGGGCGGCGCACGGCAATCGTCAGCACCGACGACGCGATCCGGGCGCAGCTGGAGGTTTTCGCGCGAATCTATCCTTTCCGGACGATCGCGATTTTTGACGATTATGAATCGGCCGCTGAATGGGTCAGCAGTATCACCCGGCAGGACGACGACGACATCCAGTTCATTTGACGGGAGCCGCGCGGCTTATTGTTTCCGGTACGGGCCGCCAGCGGGCGATTTCCGGTGCTCAGGCAAAGCGGACCCCGTAGCGGCGGCCCGCAGTGAAATGCACCCTGGATCCGTTACGCGATACGCCCGACCCAGGGTGTGGCCCGGCGGTGCGACGATTTCGAAGTCGCAGTCCCGGGTGGCGCGGACAACGGCCGACGTCGCCTTGCCGGCTTTCCAGTCTATATCGACACTTAGGCCACCGCGTGCCCTCAGGCCACGGACCGAACCGTTCGGCCAGGCTGATGGCAGGGCCGGAAGCAGGCGCAGGCGGCCGTTATGGCTCTGCAAGAGCAGCTCCGCGACCGCTGCCGTCGCTCCGAAATTCCCGTCGATCTGGAAAATCGCGCCGTCGCCCATCGGGTGCATGTCGAAATAGTTGGGCGCCGTCTGTTCGCGGAACAGCTTGGTCATCATGTCGTGGGCGATGTCGCCTTCGCCGAGCCGCGCGCGGAACATCATCAGCCACGCTGCGCTCCAGCCGGTGTGGCCGCCGCCGTGCGCCAGCCGCGCCGTCAGGGTCTTGCGCGCAGCATCCGCCAGTTCGGGTGTGTCGGCGATATCGATCTCGCTGCCGGGAAACAGACCGAAAAGATGGGAAATATGCCTGTGGCCGGGCTCTACCTCTTCGAAAGGTTCCGGCCATTCCATGATCCGGCCGTCCTGTCCGATGTTCAGCCGCCGCAGGCCGGCGATCGCCTCGCGGGACTTGACGGCCAAGTCCGGATCGCGTCCCAGCCGCTGCGCCGCCTCGGCAAACTGGCGCAATGTCGCGTATGCGATCGACTGCGACATGGCCGGCCCCATGGTGATATAGCCGGTCTTGCCATCGGGCAGTCGATAATGGTTTTCAGGAGAGGTGGCGGGGCCGGCCACCAGTTCACCCGTTTGCGGATGTGCCACCAGGTAGTCCAGCGTGAATTCTGCGCAGGCCTTGAGAACAGGATAGGCGCGTTCGCGCAGGAAGTCCGTGTCACCGGTAAATAGATAATGCTCCCACAGGTGCAGGCTCAGCCAGGCGAGGCCGTCGGGCCACAGGCCGTACTGGATATGGCCGTCGAGCGCGGTATGACCCCACGGATTGGAGGTATAATGGGCGGCGGCGCCCCGGCAGCCATAGGCGACTGACGCCGTATGGCGGCCGTGGGGCAGCAGGCGCTCCGTATAGTCGAACAGCGCGCCCGTCAGCTCACCCAGGCCGCAGGTTTCAGCAGGCCAGTAGTTCATCTGCAGATTGATGTTGATGTGGTAGTCGGAGCTCCACGGCGGCGTGAAGCCGTCAGCCCAAAGGCCCTGCAGGTTCGCCGGCAGCGAACCGGGACGTGACGACGATATCAGCAGATAGCGGCCGAAGTTGAAGAAGGTCTCGGCCATGCGCGTGCTGTCGCGGCCGGCGCGGACATCCTCCAGCCGCCGCGCGGCATCCACGTCGCCACCATCTTCTCCCAGCTCCAGCCGGACCGCCCCGAACAGGCGCCGGTAATCCGTGACATGGGCGGCGCGCACCTCCTGCCAGCGCTTCGCGACCGCCGAAGCCATGATCGCCCGGCACTGGCCCTCGGGGTCGGGGGCTATCAGGTCCGTGGCGGCGGCAAGCAGCAGTGTGACGGTCCTGGCGCCCGAAATCCGGAAGCCGTCGCTTACGGCCTCGCATTTGCCGCCCTCTGTCCGGCACGTCATTGTGGCGGCAAAAGCGACGCCGTGGGGCTTTGGCTGGCCGCGCATGACGACGGCGTCCCCCACTGTCCCGACACTGGCGTCGCGCGCCCGCGACAGGCGCGCGGACAGGCTCAGCCCGGCAGGGTTGTCCGTATCCAGCCGCACGGCGATGACCTTGTCCGGAAAGGAGGCGAGGCATGTGCGCCGGTAAGTGTGGCCGCCAGCCGTATATGCGATGGTGACATCGGCGGAATCGAGGTCGAGCTCGCGCCGGTAATCGCTGACGGCGTCGGTGTGATCGAAATCCAGGTTGAGGTCGCCGAGCATCTGATAGCTGCCGAAATTCGCATCGTTCATCGGCGCCATCATCTGGTTCTGGGCCAATGCATTGGCTTCGGCGTACTCGCCCCGGAACAGGAGCTCGCGCACTTTCGGCAGGGCGAGGCGGGTCTCCGGCCGATCGCCGGGCATGGTGCGGCCGGACCAGAGTTCGATATGGTTGAGCGCCATGCGTTCGTGCCGCGATCCGCCATAGATCATCGCGCCGATCCGGCCATTGCCGACGGGCAGGGCGTCAAGCCAGTCTTCGGCTGGCCGTCCAAACCGCAGCCGACGGGTCGAGCGGAGGGAGGGCGCGCCCGTTGCCGCATTCAGAGGCAGGGTGCCTGCCAGAAGCGCCGCTGCGTTCACGCCCAGGAAAAACTGCCGACGATCCATGTGAATTTCGCCTGTGAATATGTTTTTTATTTGTGACAGTAGGGTCAAGATAAGGCGGGCTGTCAAGCCGGCTTGCCTGACCTTCTTGCGTGGGCGGGCGCTTTCTTTCTATAAACCGGCGATGGAGGCCTCACGAGCCAAACGGAGATATGCGCTATGAGGACGCTCACAGGCTCGACCAATGTGACGGAGACCATTGTTCAAAGCCTGGGGGTTGCAATCGTCACCGGTAAATTCGACGGTATGCCCTTTCCGAGGGAACTCGAGCTCTCCGAAATGTACGATGCCGCCCGGACCGTGACACGTGAGGCGGTCAAGATGCTGGTTTCCAAAGGCCTGCTTTCGTCCCGGCGGCGCCGCGGCATCGTCGTCAATCCCGAAGATCACTGGAATCTGCTGGACCCCGATGTGATGCGATGGCTGCTTGAGCGGAAATTCTCGCTCGAACTCCTGGTCGAATTCACCGAAACCCGTCTCAGTATCGAACCCAGCGCCGCCGCGATGGCGGCCGGGAGAGCTACGGCCGGACAGCGCGCAGCGATCGAAACGGCGATCCAACGCATGCTGGCCGCCGAACGTGGCGAAGACGACCCTCTCACATCGGACATTGCTTTTCATATCGCTGTCCTGGACGCCTCCGGAAACAGGTTTTTCCGCCAGATGCGTGAAATGATCGAGACCTCCCGGCGGATCAGCATCCGCAAAACCAACGACCTGAAAGGGGTTCGCCTGGCGAGCGCCCTCGATCACAAACAGGTGGCGGACGCCATCCTGGCTGGAGACGCGCGCGGCGCCGAAGTGAAGATGCGCAGTCTGATCCAGGGGGCGCTGGACCTCATCAAGGCCTGAACGGGGACCGACCGGCTTCGGCGCACGACGATACTGTCCGGCGCCGGAGACCGGCACGTGCCGCCAGCCTTCACAAAACTGTCACAAACCCGGTCGACTCTTGGTCCCGGACCTGTCAAAGAGGCGCGATCTTCGCCCCTGTCGCCAGTTCGCGATCCCCCCAGTTCGCGATCCCCCCAGTTCGCGATCCCCCCTAGTTCGCGATCCCCAATGAGACGCCGATGCCTGACGCTTTCATGGAAAATAAGGCGCCTGCCGCCGCCTGCCGCGTCGCGTCCCCGGAAGCGCGAGGATTTCTGGCGGGTCGCGACACCTGTATGCCCGCGGTCAGGTAATGCCGGGGACCTTCATACCCTATCTGCAGGTCGGCGCCTTGCCGTATCGCCTCTCGGTCGACGGCGAGCCCGAGCTGCTGCTCGTCACCTCGCGCGGAACGCGTCAGTGGATCATCCCCAAGGGCTGGCCGATCGAAGGACTGACCAATGCGGAATCGGCGGCCCGTGAAGCCTATGAGGAGGCAGGCATACTGGGTGACGCCGATGAAACACCGATAGGGCTCTTTA
>CBIHPL010000148.1:0-8022 GCA_966212005.1 uncultured Asticcacaulis sp. | reverse complement strand
GATGCCGGCACCCGCAGCCCGGTCTGGCTGGGCGATTTGATCGGCCCGGATCGCGGCTTGCTCGATGGGCTGGTCGCGCCGCGTCCGGCCTGGGCCGGCTACGAACTCTCGAAGCCGCTGATCATGGGCGTGGTCAATGTCACCCCCGACAGCTTCTCCGACGGCGGCAGATGGTTCGGCTTTCAGGCAGCGCTCGATCATGCCCGGCGCTTGATCGCCGACGGTGCGGACGTGCTGGATATCGGCGGGGAATCGACTCGTCCCGGCGCCCAGCCTGTCACGCTGGCGGAGGAGATTGATCGCGTCGTCCCGCTGATCCAGGCCATCAGCAATGAGTGGGATGGACCGGTCAGCATCGATTCGCTGAAACCGGAAGTGGCTGAAGAGGCTTTCAAGGCAGGGGCTTGCGTGTGGAACGACGTCACGGCCCTGACGCATAGTTCCGGTTCTCCGGAAGTGGCGGCGCGTCTGGGCGGCGATATCGTCCTGATGCATATGCGTGGCGAGCCCCGCACCATGCAGTTCAATCCGTGGTACGAGGATGTGGTCGCCGAGGTCGAGTCCTACCTGCTGGAACGCGCCGGCGCCGCCGTCCGGGCAGGCGTGGCGCGCGACCGTATCTGGATCGATCCCGGTATTGGCTTCGGCAAGACGCTGGACCACAATCTGGCGCTTATCGCCGCAACGAAGCGTCTCGCGGATCACGGCTATCCGCTGTTGATGGCCGCGTCGCGCAAACGCTTTATCGCGGCCCTGGAGGAGCGGGAAGGGGCGGTGGCTTCGGATGCCGATCATCGCCTCGGCGCCACGATTGCGGTGCATCTTCATGCCGTCGCCAACGGCGCGCAGATGGTTCGTGTCCACGACGTCGCCGAGGTGAAACAGGCGCTCAGGGTGTGGCGGGCGCTGCGCTAATTCTGCGGGTAAATATCGAAGGCGCCCAGAAAATCCGGATTATGCACGATCGTGCCGCACGACAGCTGATAGCGCCCGCGATCGATCAGGTTGAACGCCGCCGGCACCAGCGGCAGGAACAGTTCCTCGCCCGACTTCTTGCCGACCAGCGACAGCACAAAGCCTTCCGAGCGGTTGGCGCGGACCAGCCGGCCGGCCAGGATTTCAAACGACACCATCTCGTCGTTTGCGTCGATCTGGTTGAGCCGCACCAGGATAAGCGTGCCGCGCATGGCCCTCAGGATCGGATGATTTTTGTCGGCGAAGGCTTCCGGAACCAGCTCGTTCCAGCGGGCGTGAGGATCGGGCTTTTTGCTCATGTGTCGGTATCTCCGTCGACACGGGCAAACCGCGGCACCTCGCCGTCCCCTGTCGCCACGGTTTCCGTAAACATGCCAAGCGGCCTGACCCACAGCCGAGCCTCACCTTCGGCCTGTCCGACGGGCGCGTATAGAACAAGCACCTCTTCGCTTTCGGAATGGGTCACCGTGCCGTAGACCTCGTACAATTTGTTCTTGTAATGCCGGTACAGGCCACGCGGAATGGCGCTTTGGTAAAATGAGGTTGCCAGCGCCATGGCTGCCTCCTAAATGAAACGGGAGGGGAGTTGGCGTCCACTATGCGCCGATTTGGGCAGCCGTGACAACGTCCCCTTGAGGATCTTCATGCACAGAGTTCTGATTATTGCCGGTTCGGATTCGGGCGGCGGGGCGGGTATCCAGGCGGACATCAAGGCGGTCACCATGTTGGGCGGCTATGCCATGACGGCAATCACGGCGCTGACGGTTCAGAATACGCTGGGGGTTACGGATGTCATGGGGATCCCGCCGTCGTTCATCACGGCACAGGCGCGCGCCTGCCTTGACGACATCGGTGCGGATTCGATCAAGACCGGCATGCTGGCGGATATAGGAACGCTTGAGGCCGTCTCCGAAATCCTGCTGGTCTCGAGCGCGTTCAAGGTCGTGGATCCTGTCATGGTGGCCAAGGGTGGCCATGCCCTGATGCGGGAAGGCGCCATCGATGCGTTCAAGGCGCTAATGTTGCCGCATGCCGACCTGCTGACGCCCAATACGCCGGAGGCCTCGGCGCTGACCGGCACGGATGTCGTCGATGAGGACGGCATGCGCCGCGCCGGCGAAATGATCCTGCGCATGGGCGCCAAGGCTGTGCTGATCAAGGGAGGGCATCTGCGCGGTCCCGAGGTGGTCGATATCCTGTTCACCCGGGACGAAGAGCATCGTTTCGTGTCGCAGCGCATCGATACCATTCATACGCACGGCACCGGTTGCACCCTGGCCAGCGCCTGCGCGACGCTGAACCAGCAGGGACGGTCGCTGAAAGAAACGATCGAGATGGCCCGGGATTATCTCTACGGCGCCATCGCCATGGCGCCGCATCTGGGTGAAGGCCATGGGCCGCTGCGCCATAACTGGTTGTTGTAGAAGAGACGTCTCCGAAGCGAAGCTTCGGCAAGGGCGACCGCCCGCAAAGCCCCAGCGGCGCTTGAGCGCAACCATAAAGCCAAAAGCGCGGGACAGAGTCCCGCGCCTTGTTCAAAGATGGATTTTGAGAGCGTCTTAGCCCCGGCGGTTGTCACGGTCGTGGCGCTCGTAGCGGACATCGGCCGAGATGCGGTCCAGGCGGGCGTCAAGCTGCGCCATTTCGCGGCTGTCGATGCCGCGGCCGGTCCGCATATAGTCGCGGGCCAGGTTGATAACGCCTTCGAGGCGCATATTCAGGTTACGAGCTTCGCGGGTACTGATGCGATTGGCGCGGCGGCCGTTCTCGATGCGGTCCTGAATATTGTCGATACGGGCTTCGACCTGGCGGTCGGCACGGCGATCATAGGTGTGGCGCGACTGGGCGGTGGCTGACATGCCGGTCAAGGTGGCGCCCACGGCGGCAACGGCGATAAGCGACTTGAGTGTGGTCTTCGTGAACATGGTTTACTCCTTAGGTTCAATGTCGCTGTCACCAGCGATGATGACAGTTAAACATAGGTCCCCTGAGCCGATCCTGAGGCCGTGGTTCATGTTCGCATCATGTACACGGCAACATTGCGGCAAGGATATTTCATCACGGAAAGCCGTAAGAAAACAATTGTTTGATGCCGCGCGATGGGCGGAAAAGTGTAAGAGGCTTTTTGCGTATAAACGTCGCGGCCAATCTATAACCGGCCATAAGAAAAGGGCGCGATCCGGAAGTGGATCGCGCCCTTCGGCGGTCATTTGGCAACCTTACCAGCGGCGATTGTCGTGGTCGTTGCGCTCATACCTGACTTCGCGTGACAGGCGGTCAAGGCGATCGCTCAAGACAGCCACTTCGCGGGACGACAGGCCCCGACCCGTGCGTTCGGCGCGGCGGCGCTCGGCCTGAATGCTGTCCAGTCGGCTCAGCAGGCGGTCGGCTTCGCGACGGCTGAGATCGCCCGTGCGGCGGCCCATGCGGATGCGGTCGTAGAGGTTGTCGATGCGGCTATCCAGACGGTATTCGGCGCGGTCGTCGCGGCGGTTGTGGTCCCAGCGGTCGTAGTCGACGCGAACAACAGTGGCGCCGCGGGTGTCAGCCATGGCAATGGCGGGAGCCGCAATACCAGTCGCGGCGGCGGTCAGGGCGGCAAGCGCAATCAGGGTCTTTTTCATGGTCGGTCTCCTTTATCCAGTCCCGGTTGTCGGGGAGATTGTCTTCGCTGGTCTTTCAGCGATGACGTCATTTAAGCATTCTGGACCTGAGCCAAAGCTGAACGACGCGGTTCATTTTCGGTTCATTTCGGCACGGAAACATTCCATCGATTGTTAAGCGCCTGCGGCCGTTCGGCGCATGAAAAATGCCTTGCCGCGCTGGCTTGCGTGGCGCATAGGGCAGGGGATTTTCCTGAATTTCAGAAGGCCGTCACATGCCGCATCCCGCAAACCCGTCCAGTTCCAAGCCGCCGCGCGCGCCGGAGCGTCCGTGGTTTTCATCGGGCCCGACGTCCAAGCGCCCGGGCTGGAGCCCGCAGGCCCTGGCCAATGCCCCAGTTGGACGGTCCAACCGCTCCAAGGCGACGGTGGGGCGCCTGAACCAGGCGCTGGACCTGACGCGCTCGATCCTTCAGATCCCTGACGATTATCAGGTCTTCATGACGCCCGGTTCGGATACCGGCGCATTCGAAGCCGCCATGTGGAACCTGCTTGGCCCGCGCCAGGTGCAACTGCTGAGCTATGAGAGCTTCGGTCAGCTGTGGGCCGATGATGCGGTCCAGCACCTGAAGCTCGACGCCGAAGTGCTGTCGGCGCCCTATGGCCAATTGCCGGACCTGACGAAAATCAACCCCGAAGCCGACGTCGTCTTTCCATGGAACGGCACGACTTCGGGCGTGCGTGTGCCGGACGCGTCGTTTATTCCCGAGGATCATAAAGGCCTGGTCCTGTGCGACGCGACCTCGGCGGCCTTTTGCATGGAACTGCCATGGCAAAAGCTCGATGTCGCGACCTTTTCCTTCCAGAAGGCGCGGGGTGGAGAAGCCGGCATCGGCGTGCTGGTCCTGTCACCGAAAGCCGTCGAGCGGCTGAACACCTTCGACAGCGGCCGACCGATTCCCAAGGTCCTGCGTCTTAAGGCCAAGGGCAGCGCCGACATGAAGATTCTTGGTGGCGACGCCATCAACACCTTCTCCTTCCTGGTCATAGAGGACTATCTCGACGCCCTGCGCTGGGCCGTCAACGAAGGTGGGCTCGAGGCCCTGATCCAGCGCTGCGAGCGCAGCGCCGCGGCTTTGACGCGGTGGGTGGAGGCGACGCCCTGGATCGACTTTGTCGCGGAAAGGGCCGATACGCGGTCGACCACCTCGGTCTGCCTTAAATTCGTGGCGCCCGAGATCGTCGCCCGTCCGGCGGAAGACCAGGCTAAGTTGGCCGCCAGGATTGGTGCGCTGCTGGAAGGCGAGGGCGTGGCCTATGATGTCGTCGGATATCGCAATGCCCCTCCTGGCCTGCGCATCTGGTGCGGCTGTACGGTCGAAGCCGACGATATCGAAGCCCTGACGCCGTGGTTGGAATGGGCCTATTCGGAAGCGCTGGCGGCTTTGGTGGTGGCGTAATACCTGAGAGAGGTTTTGTTTCACTTTGATGAAACTTAAGGGGTTACAAGCCGCGATTCCTGCTCTATAGGGTGCCACCGTTTGTGGTCCGCGCCCTTTGCGCCTGTGACCGAGTACGGAGAATTCTCTTGGCAAATGTGACCGTGATCGGCGCCCAGTGGGGCGACGAAGGCAAGGGCAAGCTTGTTGACTGGCTGTCTAACCGCGCCGATGTCGTCGTGCGTTTCCAGGGCGGTCATAATGCCGGTCATACCCTGGTCGTCGACGGCAAGGTTTACAAGCTGAGCCTGCTGCCATCGGGTGTGGTCCAGGGCAAGCTGTCGATCGTCGGCAACGGCGTCGTTATCGACCCGTGGGCGCTGTTCGATGAAATCGCCCGTGTGGAGGCGCAAGGCCTCAAGATCACGCCTGATCTTTTGGTCATCGCCGACAATGCCTGCCTGATCCTGCCGATCCATTCGGAACTGGACATTGCGCGCGAAAATGCCGCCGGCAGCGCCAAGATCGGCACGACCGGCCGCGGTATCGGCCCGGCCTACGAAGACAAGGTCGGCCGCCGCGCCATCCGTGTCGCCGACCTGGAAGACCTGGACGCGCTGGAAGCCAAGATCGATCGCCTGCTGACCCACCATAACGCCCTGCGCAGCGGCCTGGGCCTGCCGGACGTTGATGTGGCTGCCCTTGTTGCAAAGCTCAAGGAAATGGCGCCGCGCCTGCTGCCTTTCATCAAGCCCGTCTGGTACGTGCTCGACAAGGCCAAGTCGGAAGGCAAGCGCATCCTGTTCGAGGGCGCGCAAGGCGCTTTGCTCGATATCGACCACGGCACCTATCCGTTCGTCACCTCGTCCAATACCGTGGCGGGGCAGGCGGCAGCCGGTTCCGGCATGGGGCCGAAGAGTGTTGGCTACGTGCTGGGTATCCTCAAGGCCTATACCACGCGCGTGGGTTCCGGTCCGTTCCCGACCGAACTGTTCGACGAAATCGGCCAGGGCATCGCCCAGCGCGGTCATGAATTCGGCACCGTCACGGGGCGTGCCCGCCGCGTCGGCTGGCTCGACGCCGTGCTGGCGCGTCAGTCGATCGCCATCAACGGCATCGACGGCATTGCGCTGACCAAGCTTGATATCCTCGACGGCATCGAAACCATCAAGGTCTGCGTCGGCTACAAGGTCGGCGACAAGGTGCTGGACTATCTGCCGGCCGGTTTCAAGGCGCAGCAAGGCATTGAGCCGGTCTATGAGGAAATGGAAGGCTGGAGCGAGAGCACGCAGGGCGCTCGCTCGTGGAAGGACCTGCCGGGCAACGCGGTAAAATATGTCCGCCGTATCGAAGAGCTCATCGGTGCGCCGGTGGCACTTCTGTCTACGTCTCCTGAAAGAGATGATACCATTCTCATGCGGGATCCATTCCAGGATTGAGCTGGCGGCAGCATAATGCCGCGTCCATGTCTTAACTCTTTGTAGTTCAGGCGGTTGGAGTGAGAAGGGCATTTGGTTAACCACGCCTGATTACGTTATTTTTATCAAACTCTGGCAGATTGGATCACGTTATCCGCGTTCCGTGCCAGAGTTTGCCATGATTAATCTTGATCCTCGCCTTCAAGCCAAGCTGCGCAACTGCCTGAAACGTGTCCTCATCATCGAGGCAAACCAGGCCTACGCGCGTATGCTGGCCGACATGTTACGGGTGCTGGGCGCCGACAACATCGTTGTTGAAACGGACGACCGTCGCGCGCTTGCTCTGTGCCGCACGCTGGAGCCGCAACTCATCCTGACGGAATACCGGGCACAGGGTGTCGACGGCATCGACTTCTCCAAGGCCTTGCGCCGAAGCGACCTGGCCTGCAAGACGGCGCCCGTCATCATGCTCAAGGCCAATATTACGCCGGCAGAACTGGGCGAAGCCAAGAATGCCGGTGTCCATGAAATGCTGGCCAAGCCCTTCGCCTGGCAGGATCTGACCAAACGTCTGCAGAATGTCCTGTTCAAGCCGCGCGAATGGATCGCGGTCGAAACCTATACCGGCCCGGATCGCCGCAGCTTCAATGCCGGCGAATACAAGGGCAAGAAGAAGCGCAAGAACGAAGGCAGTCAGCGCATCGCGGTCGAGGAGGCCGTTCGCCTGTTGAAAGCCGCGCTCGAAGGTTTTGATACCGATGCGCAGGGCACGATGCAAACCATCATGACCCAAATGGCCGTCATCGTGCCGGCCTGCAAGGTGATCAAGGAGCCGCGCTTTATCAATGCGGTATCGGCGGTCATCCAGGATATCCGCGCCAAGGCTGTTTCAAAGGAGTCGCTGGGGCCTCGCGTCGCCGAAATGATGGTGTGTCTGGGCTTGGAAGCGCAGACATCGAGCATCTCCGAGCCTGTTCTGCTGGCAGACGGCCAGGCCGCCTGATCCCTCACAACGCACAAAAAAGCCGGCCCACGGGGGCCGGCTTTTTTGTGCGTTTCGCCATATCGCTCTAACGGCGGCCTAGGCCGGCGTCATGGCCGCATTGGCGCTGATCATCGCCTTTTGCAGCTTTTCGAAGGCGCGGACCTCGATCTGACGGACGCGTTCACGCGATACGCCGAAACGTTCGGCCAGATCTTCCAGCGTCGTCGGGTTGTCCTTCAGGCGGCGCTCAGTCAGGATTTCCTTTTCGCGCGCATTCAGTTCGCCCATGGCAGCCTTCATCAGGGTCATGCGCTGGTCGTACTCTTCATTGTCGGCCAGCACGGTTTCCTGAGAGACCTGCTTGTCGTCGACCAGCCAATCCTGCCACTCCGATTCGCCTTCGGACGCGCGCAGCGGCGCATTCAGCGACGAGTCGGGCGACGACATGCGCCGGTTCATGTTGATCACGTCCTGCTCGGAGACACCAAGCTTGGTGGCGATCTGCTCGACCTGCTCGTGGCGGAGATCGCCTTCTTCCAGCGCCGAGATTTCAGACTTCACCTTGCGCAGATTGAAGAACAGCTTCTTCTGGGCGGCGGTCG
>CBIHPL010000147.1:0-8045 GCA_966212005.1 uncultured Asticcacaulis sp. | reverse complement strand
AAATCGATGTCCGGCATGGTGTGATCCATCTGGCGGGCCGGATCTTCGCAGGTTTTGCAATTGACCAGCTTGGCAGGCACGCCCGCCGCCGTGCAATGCGCCGGCACGGGCTTCAGGACCACCGAACCCGAAGCGATCTTGGCATAGTCGCCGATCTGGATATTGCCAAGCACGTTGGCGCCGGCGCCCAACCCCACGCCCTGGCCGACGTTGGGGTGGCGATCGCCACGCTCAGCGCCGGTCCCGCCCAGCGTCACGCCCTGCAGGATCGAACAGTCATCTCCGACAACTGCGGTTTCGCCGATAACGACGCCCGTACCGTGGTCGAGAAAGACGCCCTTGCCGATACGGGCGGCCGGGTTGATGTCGATCTGGAAGAGTTCCGAGACACGGCTTTGCAGAAAGTGCGCCATGGTGTGCCGGCCATCCTGCCAGACCCTGTGAGCGACGCGGTAGATCTGGAGGCTCAAAAAGCCCTTGAAGAACATAAAGGCCTGGAGATAGCCCTTGGCGGCCGGGTCGCGCTCATAGACAGCCTGAAGGTCGGCCTGGGCGGCTTCGACCAGCGTCGCATCCGCAGCATAAACCTTCTGGACCAGTTCGCGCAGCGTCATGCCGCGGAGCGAGTCGTCACCCAGTTTGCGGGCGATATGATAGGACAGGGCCGAGGCCAGGTCGTCGTGCGACAATATGGTCGAATGCAGCATCGAGGCCAGGCCCGGCTCCGCGACGATGGCGTCGGCCGCCTCCTGACGCAGGCACAGCCAGATCGGCTTGTCGTCCGGCGTGATAACCTCAAAAACCTGAGCCATAAGCTGCTCCTAACCCAAGACGGCCTGTGTCAAATGCGGCGGCAATTCCCCGCTGACGGCCATATGGTGCACCCTCAGTGTACAAGCAACGGTTAAACCGTCGCGAACCTGACCATTTATAACAGCTTTTAGCAGGTGCGAAAAGGGAACGCGGGCATATTCGAAACGCTCGGTCTCATCCGGCTCGGTTTCCGCCGTGGTCAGTCCGAGCGCGAGGAAACAGACAGCGACCTCGTCGGTCACCGAATTCGACATATCGAACTCAAGGATCTTGCGCATATCGGACGAGATGAGCCCCGCCTCTTCGCGCAGTTCGCGGCGCGCGGCGTCTTCCGGGTCTTCGTCGAGCGGTCCGCCGCCTTCGGGGATTTCCCAGCTATAGGCGTCGATGGCAAAGCGCTGCTGCCCGACCAGCGGCACGGTGCCGTCGTCGTGCAGGGGAAAGACAGCGATGGCGCGGTTCATAAAGCGCACAACCCCGTATTGGGCCGGACGCCCCGTCGGCGCCGTGACCTGGCTGGCTTCGACGCGGAGCCAGGGGTTCTGGAAGACGACTTCACAACTGTGCCGGGTCCAGCCGGCGCGCCCGGCAACGGCTTCGGCGCTGTCCCACGGAGGAATATTTGTGTTGCTCATAGGCTGTGCAATCGCACGACGCGGCCTATATAGTCAAAGCGATTCAAGGAGCACGCATGGCCGACTTCGACCTCAATCCCACTGCCATCGAATTTGGCCAGCCTCTGGAGCAAAAACCATCGGCCGAAGTGCTTGATCGCCTGTTTCATCGCCGCAGCGCCCCTGCCCCGACTCTGACCGCACCTGGTCCGTCGGCCGAAGAGATCGATTTGCTGATCAAGATCGGCCTGCGTGTGCCCGACCATGGCAAGATCGGCCCCTGGCGCATCGTTCGCTTCACACCCGAAGCCAAGGCCCGGCTGGTCGAAGCCCTGCTCGGCATGGCGCAGTCCCAGCCAGACGCCAAGAAGGCCGAGGTCGCCCTGCTCAAGATGTCGACGCCACCGGAAATGCTGCTGGTCGTCTCTTCGCCCATCCAGCCGCACAAGATTCCGTTGTGGGAGCAGCAGTTGTCGGCGGCCGCCGTCTGCCAGAACCTGCTGATCGCCGCCGGCGCCATGGGCTACGGCGCCAACTGGATCACCGACTGGTATTCCTACGATGCCGACGCCAAGGCGCTTATGGGTTTGACCCCGGATGAAAACGTCGCGGGCTTTATCTACCTCGGCACGCCCAATGAGCCGCCGCTGGAACGCGACCGCCCGAATTACGATGAGCGTATCAGTTGGTGGCAGCCGAAGGGTTAGCCGCGGCCGCGATAGGTCTGGACGCCGAACTCAGGGATGAGCACGCCCCTGGGCGGTTCGTTGGTCTGCCAGAAGACGTCGATCGGAATGCCGCCGCGCGGATACCAGAAGCCGCCGATCCGCAGCCAGCGTGGATCGAGCAGGTCCTTCAGCCGCTTGGCGATATGGATCGTGCAGTCCTCATGGAATGCTCCATGATTGCGGAACGACGTCAAAAACAGCTTCAGCGACTTCGATTCGACCAGCCAGTCCCCCGGTACATAGTCGATGACCAGGTGGGCAAAGTCCGGCTGGCCCGTAACCGGGCACAGCGAAGTGAACTCAGGGACGGTGAAACGAGCAACGTAGTCGATGTCGGGATGCGGATTGGGCACGCGTTCCAGCGTCGCCTGTTCGGGCGAAGCCGCCGGCCGGGCATCGCCGCCCAGTTGGGTCAGGTTGTCGGTGTAATGGCTCATGGCTCCTATGTAACCAAGACGTATCGATACGCAAGGTCTGCTGCCGGGATTTGGCTTTACGCGCACGTCAATTTCATGCAAGGTGTTTGCATAACGATAAATGCCACAGGGGCGCGCCATGATACCCGCAACACTCCGCAAGAACCTGCGTTTCCCTGCCATTGCGGCCCCGATGTTTCTGGTGTCCGGGCCGGAGCTTGTCATCGCGACGCGCAAGGCCGGCATGATCGGCACCTTCCCTGCCCTTAACCAGCGCACGACCGACGGCTATGTCGAGTGGCTGAACCAGATCGAAGCGGCGCGCGGGCCGGACGATGCGGCTTACGGCGTCAACCTGATCGTCCACGGGACCAATACGCGGCTGATGGACGACCTGAAGGTCACCGTGGCACACAAGGTGCCGCTGGTCATCACCAGTCTCGGCGCCGTCAAGGACGTGGTCGACGCCGTTCATTCCTACGGTGGCGTCGTCTTCCATGACATCATCAATGCCCGTCATGCGCAAAAGGCGGCGGAGGCCGGCGTCGATGGCCTGATCCTGGTGTCGGCCGGCGCCGGCGGCCATGCCGGCAACCAGCACCCGTTCGCCCTGATCAACGAAATCCGCAGCTTTTTCAAGGGCACCCTGATCCTGTCCGGCGCTTTGTCGACGGGCCAGGACGTGGCGGCGGCGCTGATGGCCGGCGCCGATCTCGGCTATATGGGCACGCGCTTTATCGCCACCGATGAAGCCCGTGCCGACGCTGCCTATAAACAGATGCTGATCGACACCACCGCCAGGGACATCACCTATACGGATGCGATTTCGGGCATCAACGCAAACTTCCTGACGCCGTCCCTGGTCAATAACGGCCTCGATCCCAACGCCGCCAAGGACCCGAAGCACAAGATCGACATGGCGCACGAGTTGAACCCCGACGCCAAGGCGTGGAAGACCATCTGGTCGGCGGGCCAGGGCGTGGGCTCGATCCATGAGGTCATGCCGGTCGCCGAACTGGTCGAGCAGCTGTCGGACGAGTTCGCTGCCGCCACCGACCGGTTCTTCAAGACGTCGGCCGGTTACAATCTCTAAAAGACGTCCAGGGCCTGTTCGATGTCGCCGATCAGGTCATCGACGTCTTCCAGACCGACATAGAAGCGGATGGCCGAGCCGGACAGCAGCCAGTCGTCATCATCCGACAGCTTGGCGCGGCCGCGGATCTGCGGCTCGCAATAGACAGCCAGGCTCTCGAAACCGCCCCAGCTGAAGCCGAGGCCGAACAGTTTCAGCCGGTTGAGGAAGGCCTGTGACTTGGCCTCGTTGCCGCCTTTGAAGATGACCATG
Organism: uncultured Asticcacaulis sp.; assembly: GCA_966212005.1. GTDB lineage: Bacteria > Pseudomonadota > Alphaproteobacteria > Caulobacterales > Caulobacteraceae > Asticcacaulis. Next base: position 4,129 of record CBIHPL010000147.1, on the reverse strand, counting down.
AACAGGCCGTTCGATGCCGTGAAATCACGCGCGAAAATCTCGTGACCACGATGACTGGCAAGGCCCGGATGAACGACGTGCGCCACTTCGGGGCGGCCTTCCAGCCATTTGGCAATCTTAAGCGCCGAGTCGCCCGACTGCCTCAGGCGCGGATGCAGGGTGCGCAGGCCACGGATCGCGAGATAGCTCTCATCGCCCGAGGTGAAGAAGCCCCACGCCTTGATCGTCGCCTGAATCTGCTTACCCAGCTTTTCATCCGACACCGCGACCGAGCCGATCAGGATGTCGCTGTGACCACCGACATATTTCGTCAGGGCCTGCATGGACATGTCGATGCCGTGCGCCAAAGGCTTGAACAGAACGCCCGCGCCATAGGTGTTGTCGCAAAGGGTCAGGATACCCCTGGCCTTTGCCGCCCTGGCGATGCCGGGAATGTCCTGGATGTCGAAGGTCAGCGAGCCCGGACTTTCGATATAGATCAGCTTCGTGGCCGGCTTCCCCAGAGCCACGACCTCTTCAGGCGAAAGGCGCGGATCGTAATAGCGCGTCGTCACGCCATAACGCTTTAACTGCGTGTCGAGGAAACGACGGACCGGCGCATAACACGAATTGACGACGAGGATGTCGTCGCCCGCCTGCAAAAAGGCGAAGAACGGCACGGTCAAGGCGGCCAGTCCGGTCGGCAGGATAAAAGCCTGACGTCCGCCTTCAAGGTCGGCGATCAACCGGCAGAGCTCCGTCTGCGCCGTCAGTCCATCGGTGCCATAGGTCGGCTTGATGTCGTCATTATAGAGGACTTCAGCGCTCTCCATCAGCACGGTCGAGCCGCGCTCCAGCGCGACATTGACCGGACGGCGGCTGTTGGCGCGACCAAAGGTGGCGGATGTCAGGCGGGTCGTGTCTTTCATGTCAGGCTCCGGCAATTACAAGCCTTCAACCGTGAAACGCCGACCGTTGCAAGCGATATGACCTAACCGGAACGATCAGGCTGTCTTAAGCCCATGGCGTTCCATGAATGCGAGCGCACCAATAGCCCAGGGCTGAAGCTTGCCGGTCTTGTCCTTCAACGGAAAACCGTGCGTCGCGCCTTCGTAAAGGTGCAGTTCCGACGCGACCTTCTGCGCCTTGAACGCTTCATAGGCGAGAATGGCATTCTGCATCGGAACGGCGGGGTCGTCGGTCGTGCCGCAGACATAGGCTGGCGCGGCATCTGCCGGCACATGCTTTTCGATCGAGGCATGCAGACGGGCAGCCTCGGTCGGATTAGCCCCCAGCAATTCCTTCAACGAACCCTTGTGCGGATAGGGTTCCATCATGGTAATGACCGGATAGCACAGCGCCACCACCGCCGGTTTGGCCGACAGCGCATCGGCGGCGTCGATCGGCGCGTAGGACGGTTCGGCAAAGCGCGTGGCCGCCAGTCCGGCCACGTGGCCACCGGCGGAAAAGCCCATGACCGCCAAGCGTTCCGGATCGAGCTTCAGTTCGGCCGCCCGCGAACGGATCAGGCGGATATAACGCTGGACGTCCTGCAACGCGACATCGGGACCTGCGGCCCAACCATCGGCCGGCAGGCGGTAGAACAGCGTGAAGACGTGGTAGCCCTCATCGGCCAGCCACTGGTCGAGATCACCACCGGCCAGGCTGCCGGCGATACGGACATAGCCGCCGCCCGGTGCAATCAGGACAGCTCCGCCATTGGGCTTGGCCGGCGCGCGGTGGCTCAGCCAGGGTTTACGGATATTGTAGAAGGCGGTGTCGTTGGGATCGCCGTCGGGCTTGCGCAGGACGACGCGCTGTTCGACCGTCACCTTTTCGCCGCCCGGCGCATCGCCCGGCCAGATGTCCTGCCTGGGCAAGGGCGGCTTCAGCGCCTTTATGCTGCCGGACTGCGGCAGGCCCTCCTGCCCGCTCGCCTGGGCATTCGACTGTGCGGACGCGACTTTCGGCAAGGCCGCGGCGAGCCCCAATCCCAGCAGCAGGCGGCGGTTAAACATGGGCGGGCTCCCTAAGCATTCAGACTTGATCAATACTGATCAAATTTGAACGCTCAGGGCAATAGCGAAATTAGGCGGCCTTCGCTTTGTCTGCTTTTCCGAACCGGCCATAGAAGGTTTCGCCCTTCGCCGCCATCTCACGCAAGAGCTGCGGCGCCTTGAAGCGCTCACCATAGGCCTTTTCCATCCGGTCGAGCTCTTCGACGAACTGCGGGATGCCGATCGCGTCGATCAGCGACACGATCCCGCCCGACCACGGCGCGAAGCCCCAGCCGAGGATCGAGCCGACATCGGCTTCGCGCGGATCGGTGATCACGCCCTCTTCGAAGCAGCGCGCCGCCGTCACCGCCTGGACGTACAGCAAGCGCTTCTTGAGCTCTTCGACCTCGGCCGGATCGGCTTCGGCTTTCGTCACCGGGAACATGTCCTTGGTGCCCTGCCACAGGGTCTTCGGCGAGTTCTTGTCGGCCGGATAGTCGTAGAAGCCCTTGCCGTTCTTGCGGCCGAGGCGACCGTCGGCGACCATCTGCGCCACCTGCTTTTCGCCCGGGATCGGCTGATAGGCATCGCCCATCGCCTTGGCGGTTTCCGAGGTGATCTTGGTCAGGAGATCCAGCGCGACGTCGTCCATCATCTCCAGCGGACCGCGCGGCATGCCAGTCATCCGGCCGGCATTGTCGATCAGCGCCGGCGCGACGCCTTCCGACCACATGATCATGCCTTCGGCAGTAAACGGAATGAAGCAGCGGTTGGCGAAGAAGAAGCGCGAGTCATTGACGACGATCGGCGTCTTCTTGATCTTCAGGACATAGTCGATGGCCTTGGCCAAGGTCTCATCCGAGGTCTTTTCACCCAGAATGATTTCAACCAGCAGCATCTTGTCGACCGGCGAGAAGAAGTGGATGCCGATATAGTTTTCCGGCTTCGACGAAGCCTTGGCCAGCAGCGAGATCGGGATGGTCGAGGTATTCGTGCCGAAGATGGCCGACCCAGCTTTGGCGCCGGAATACAACGGGGCCTCGGCCTGCTTGGTCACCTGGTCCTTCAGCTCGGTGTTTTCGAACACGGCTTCGACAACCAGGTCGGAACCTTCGATGGCGGCATAGTCCGGCGTTGCGGTAATCAGGTCGAGCACGCCTTGCGCCTTGTCCTGGGTCATCTTTCCACGCGACACGGCTTTCTTGAGCAGGTCCTCGCAATGCGCCTTGCCCTTGTCGGCCGAGGCCTGGTCGCGGTCGACCAAGACGACCTTGATGCCGGCCATGGCCGTGACATAGGCGATGCCCGCGCCCATCATGCCGGCGCCCAAGACGGCAACCTGTGAGAACTCGGTCTTCGGAACGCCTGCGGGACGGCCAGAGCCCTTGCCCAGCGCCTGCATCGAGAAGAAGAAGGTGCGGATCATCGCCTTGGCTTGCGGCGTCGCCAGCGTATTGCAGAAGAAGCGCGATTCGATCTTGATCGCTGTGTCGAACGGCACCTGCAGGCCTTCATAGACCGAGTGCATCAGGTTGAGTACGGCCGGATAGTTGCCATAGGACTGCTTGCGCAGCATGGCATTGCCCATGATGAAAATCTGCGCGCCCGCCGGATGGTAAGGACCACCACCGGGGATCTTGAAATCCTTCTTGTCCCATGGGGCAACCGGATCGCCCTTGGTCTTGATCCAGGTCTTGGCGGCCTCAACCTCCTTGCCCTCGTCAACGACCTCATGGACGATGCCCTGTGACAGGGCTTCCTTCGGCTTGAACGACTTGCCTTCCGACATGGCCAGAAGCGCGTTCTGGACGCCGATCAGGCGCGGCAGGCGCTGCGACCCGCCGCCGCCGGGGAAGAGGCCGATCTTGACCTCGGGCAGGCCGACCTGGGTCTTCGGGCCATTGCCCATGACGCGGTAGTGACAGGCTAGCGACACTTCCAGGCCACCGCCTAAAGCAACGCCGTTGATGGCGACGGCCACCGGCTTGCCGCAGGTTTCCAGCAGGCGATAGACGCGGTTCATTTCGAACGCCGCATCGAAACTGGCCTTGAGCTTGGCCTCGCCTTCGAGATCACCGCCGGTTTCCCAGGCGCCGCCCAGCATTTCTTCGAGGTCCGCGCCGGCGCAGAAGCCGGTCGTCTTGCCGGAGGTC
>CBIHPL010000146.1:0-8090 GCA_966212005.1 uncultured Asticcacaulis sp. | reverse complement strand
CCGTTCGGTGACAAATAGGCTCCGCCAAGACCGCCGGTCGGGCCAACGACGCCGATGACCTTTTCGACATGCGCGTCCTTGCCGCAGACCATGACGCGCTCGTGCTCCTCAAGCACCGGCACGGCCAGCGCCTTGGCGACGAAGTCATTGCATACGCTCAGGCGCTGGACGCGAAGCAGGTCGGCGATCTGGCGGCGGTGCAGGCTGAAACCGAAGTGAACGAGATCGATCTGGCCGTCGACTTCCCAGCCCGACGTGGAAAAGGCGGCGCCGGCGATGTGCGGGTCGCCATTGTCGGCCAGGAAACCCGAGACGGCGTCTTCGAAATCCTCGACGCTGGCGCAGGCATAGGTGCCGGTGGCCGTGGGACGCTGCCCCGCTTCGGCCACGGCCAGCTTGAGATAGGAGCCATTGCTCAGATCGCCGAGCAGGACCATGGTCGTCATGCCATTTACTCCACAAATATCAAGTCCGCCAAAGCCAGGTTTGGCGACTATCGCAGGCTTAGGGTTAAAAGGCCGTTTCTTTGCCGTACCCAGGCTAAACCGAGTCCGGGTTGCAACGCCATCTGTTAAATTAATAATCACTCAACTATAAGCCGTCATGCTCTCTCCGTGGAGTACTGCAATGTCTGTTGAATTGCCCGGCGACAATGCCCTTCCGGGTGTTGTGACGGATCAGAACGGACGGCTGGTTCTGACCCTGGTGCAGGATGATGCCGCCGAAATTATTGAAAGACTGCGCGAAACCCATGCTGATGCAATGGGCCGGGCTTATCTGCTGCGTCTCGACATGTTTGTCGAGCGCCTGGGCGCGCGCTGGGACAGCAAGCGCGACCTCGTCTTCGATCACCTGAAAACCACCTTCGAACGCAAGTTCCAGGAACCCGACTGGTGCATCCGCATCAACGACGATTCGTTCCTGGCCGTTATCCTGACACTTGGCGAGCACAAGGGCGCGCTGAGCGCGGCCGAGCTGTGGTACACGGCCGGCCAGTTCTTTATCGGTGACGTGTCCAGGGTGCAGCCGCCTCTGTTCGAAGCCATAGCGGAAGATGTCGACCGCATGCGCATCATTCCGATAGACCTGGCGAAGTACTTCGACCGCACGGAGGCCCGGCCCTTTCGTGAAGCCGCGCGGCCTTTGTCATCCGGCCCGGACGACGCCGTGCGCGAATCGACAGCCATCGGCACGGCCACGGCCATAAGGCGTTCAGGCATCGGGAGCGGAACGCTGATCACGGTCGCGGGACGCAGCCTGCGTGTCGCCAGCTCGGTGGAGCCCGTGTTCGAAATGAAGAAGCTGTCGATGATCGGCCACCGGCTGGAGCCGATTGTGACCGACGCCGTCGGCAATGTCTCGCTCGACGCGCGTGCGGTCGCCGCCCTGGACTGGGGCGACCGCGAGCAGGTGGACGTAGCCAATATCGAACAGGGATTGAAAGTTCTGCAGATGCGCTCGGCGGACCAGCGCAAGATCGTCATGATCGTTCCCGCGGCCTTTTCGACCTTCTCCAGCGCGCGGGCGCGCGGGCGCATCACCGCCGCTGTGACGCAGGCCGCGCAGGAGATGGGGCTCAAGGTCATCTATGAGGTCCGAAATCTCAATGGTGTTCCCGCCAGCCGCGTCATGGAAATCGCAGGCATGCTGAAGTCGTTCTGCATGACGGTTGTCGGTCACGCCGGTACGGACCTGAAGGCAATCGGCGCGCTGAAAGGCTGTGGGCTGGCGGGTGCCGCCATCGATTATGACGGCAACAAGCGCGACGACAATGCGCTCGAAGTCTATCTGTCGCATCTGAGCAATGCGGCAAAAACCGCTACGGGAGCCTGCATGATCCATGGCTTCGACACCCTGCGCCAGATGGCGACGGCGCGTCTGGCCGGCGTGACCCACGCCAGCGTCAAGTCTTCCGGTCTTGTCGCCGCGCGGAAATAGGGCGGAAATCGCGTCATCGTAAAAAAAGCGCGCCAACATCATCAATTCATCGCGAAAACCTGACGGAAACGGGCGCGTCCGCGCAGCCGTCCAGCGGCACATCTCAATGCACACGCATGGAGATACACGATGTTCCGCACCTGCCGTACCTTACCGCTTTGCCTGTTGCTGACCGCCAGTCCCCTGGCCCTTTGCGCCCCAGCCCTTGCTCAGGATGATGCGCAGGACGACACCATCGTCCGCCAGGCCGCCGATGCGTTTGGCGAACAGATGGGGGTGGACAGGGTCGGCCTTTATAACGAGGCGCAGGTTCGCGGCTTCGATCTGCAGCAAAGCGCTGCCTACCGCATAGACGACCATTACTTTGTCCGCGCCACGGGATTGTCCGAATCCGTCATGGGCGGTTTGAGCGTCAGGGTCGGGGCGTCGGCCGCGGCCCTGTCCCTGCCGTCGCCGTCCGGCGTGGTGGTCTATCGCCTGCGCGAACCGGGCTTGAAAAACGGTGTGAAGATCAGCGCCGGTTTTCGCGACTTCGCCACCACGCACACGGAAGTCGAAATGACCCGCGTCAGCCACGACGGCAAACTGGCGGTCACCGCCACAGCGATTGCCCAGCCGTTCAATAATTCGTCCACTGACCAGAAAGGTTCGGTCTACGACGCCGGCGCAGTCGTTGCCTGGCATCCTGACAACCGTCAGCAGGTCCGTCTGTTCGGCGGCCGTCAGACACGTGACTTCGACGGCTATTTCATCGTCGTCCCGTCCGGCGACCGGGAACCGCCGCCCCTGCCGCGCACGACGAACTTCGCGCCGGGATGGTCGCGGGGAGAGTACCGGGACACCAATGCCGGCGTGCTGTACGACGGCGATTTCGGGAACTGGCTGGTCGGGGCTTCCGCAACCTGGTCGCAGTTCGACGGGGAAAGAACGGATGTCGCAGTATTGACCGCGGACGCTGACGGCAATGCGTCGCTGACCACCTATTACTGCCCGCCGCAGACCTCCAGCGCCGCGGCCGCCGAGATCAGGGTTACGCGCCGTGTCGTTACGGGCGTCTTCCGTCACGACGTAGGGCTGGCCCTGAGGGCGCGGCACTCCGTCACGGATCTGGTGCAGGCCACCGGCTTTGACGGTGGGCGGTTCAATATCGCCGGCCGGCCGGCCGACGGCCCTGCGCCGGTCCTGCCCGCCAATCTGCCTGAAGGCCGTGACGAGGTCGAACAGACCACGGCCAGCCTGACCTATAACCTGGCGTGGGCGGACAGGCTCGACTTCCGCCTGGGCGTACACAGGTCACGGTATGACAAGGCTACGCAGCAAGCGGGCGCGCCGTTGCCGCAGCGGCGCTCCCAGGAAAACTGGCTCTACGACGCCTCGACCGTATTGCGCGTCAGCCCGCGCCTGCATCTTTTTACCAGCTACGTCACCGGCCTCGAGGAAAGCGGTGTCGCTCCGGCCTCGGCAACCAATCGCGGCGAGGTCCTGCCTCCGGTCGAAGCGAAGCAATGGGAGGCGGGCGCGTCTTTCAACCTGCGGACCGGTTTGACATTGATCGCCGCCTGGTTCGACATCACGAAGCCGGTCGCCGGCCTGAGAGCCAATGGCCGCTACGACCTGGTGGGGGACGTGCGCCATTCGGGTTATGAACTGTCGCTGTCGGGACGATTAACGCCTGCGACCAATATTGTCCTTGGCGCGGTTCTCCTGAAACCGAGGCTGTCGGGTGAGCTGGTGGACAGCGGCCAGTCGCTGAACGTGCCGCCCGGCGTGTCCTACGCCAACACCACTGTCAATGTGGAACATCAGTTCGACAATGGCTGGAGTGTCGACGGGCAGCTTCTATTCGAAGGGCGGCGGCGGATGACCCAGACCAGCAGGACCGAAGTTCCCGGTGTGACCTTCCTTACACTTGGGACGCGGTATGATTTTTCAGTCGCCGGCCGCCCTGTCACCGGCCGCTTTCAGGTCGTCAACGCCCTCGATCAGAAGGGTTATTACGCAACGCCGTCCAGCGCCCTGGTGCCCATCTGGTCGCGAACATGGCGAATGGCGTTCAACACCAGCTTTTAGAGCGATATGCCGAACTTCGCTTCGCCCTAATATCGCGACAAAACAAAAACTTAGATCGGAATGATTGCTTCCATTTAAAATCATTCCGATCCACAAGATCACTGACGACGCAAGGTCATCAGGGCGATGTTGGCCTCATTCCCCGACCGGTCGATCATAAGGATACCGCCCGTGCGGTCGTCGATGTCGATATCGGCGGGCGCCGGCTTTCCAGCCGGCAGGCCGGCGATATCGCGCGTACTGCCGTCCCAGTTCACGTGGACGATACGATTGCCGGACACCTGGACGACGCCTTCACCGGTCACGGCGTAGGCGCCGGCAGGGCGACGGACGGCGGTCCTGACAGCTGTGATTTTGCCATCTTTCAGATCGAGGCGGTAAAGATACGGATCGCCCCTCTTCAGGCCTACGGCCTGGTTCTGTCCGCTCGACAAGGCTTCCCACTGGCTGCCGAGATCGGCGTGCGCGCGAGTTGCGCCGGCAGGGGAAACTTCCATCATCTGCCAGCCGGTGGCGGCACGGCCGAGATAGAGCAGGCGGTCGGTTCCGGTCAGGTAGACCGGATCGGCCTTGTCGCCGTCGTCGCGGGTCAGCTGGGTTGGGGGGCGGCCATCGGTGCGAATCGAGAAAATCTGCGGCGTCCGGTCGACGATGGCGATGAAGGTCAGGGAATCGCCGGAAGCCGCCCAGTTCGGGCCATGCAGATAGCTGGCGCCAAGCCGGGTCAGCTGGCGCGTACGGCCATTTTCAAGCAGCCACAGTTCGACGCTGCCGGATTCGTTGGACACGAAGGCGACCCGCCCATCCCGTCCGACGGCGGGCGACCAGGTATCGGCGGTAATCGACGTCGCGGGCTGCCCGCCGCCCAGCCAGGTAAGGTCACTGCGGGGCTGGTAGATTTCCGCCGCCAGCCGGTTGGCGCCGGCGCTCCCGATCTTGGTGATCGCCGCCGTGCCAAGGCTGATACGGCGCGGTTGTCCGCCATTTGCGGGCACCGACCACAGGCCCCAGTCGCCGCCACGGTTCGACGTGAAGAAGATGTCGCGCCCGTCGGAAGACCAGGCGACGCCGTGCGCCTTCCAGCCGTCGTTGGTCAGGGCGCGGATATCAGCCAGGCTGCCCTGCGTCCTGAGATCACCGGCCATGAGATCGTCGACGCCCCAGGACACGGTCCGGCGAAACAGGACACGCCTGCCGTCAGGCGAAACGATAGGGTCCATGTCGCCATGGGAGTTTGGCGGAGGTGTGCTGAGCGCTGTCTTTTGCCGGGTGTCGAGATTGAACCGGTAGATCATCCTCTGATCCGAACCCGGCGCCGCGTCGGAATAGACAAGGTTTGACCGGCCTGCCCATGACACGGGCCCGACCCGGGAAGCGTCGCATGATGTCACCACGGTTTCGGCCATGGTGATCAGGTCCAGGGTAACGATATCGCAACTGGCGGAATTCAGTCTCAAAAATGCCAGAGCCTGGCCGTCGTCGCGCCAGGCGGGCCACCATTCATGCGACGGGGATTGTGTCACCGCGCGCAGACCCGCGCCGTCGGCCGATTTGATGTATATGTCCCAGGCGCCATTTCGGTCAGGTTTGGCATAGGCCAGGCGGCGGCCGTCGGGCGCCATGGCTGGAAAACTTTCCACGCCTGGCTCCGAGGTCAAGGGGCGGACCTGTTCGCCGTGCCAGGCGGCGGGACGTCCGAACAGATAGATGCCGGCGGCGAAAGCGAGGACTGATGCCGTAACGGCCGCGGCAAACACGAGCGTCTGCCTGCCCATCGCCTTCGGCGCTGAAGCCTTTGCTTCGGGGGCAGGGGGCGCGGCAGCCGCCACGTCGACAGGCGCCTTGAGGCAATAGCCGACGCGTGGAATCGTATCGATGACGAGGTCGGGATCGGCAGAAAGCGCCCGGCGAATCTGGGCGACGCAGCGATTAAGCGCGCCGTCGGTTACGATCCGTCCATCCCAGCAGCGGTCGATCAAAAGGTCGCGGCTGACCGTCCGGCCCAGGTTCTCGTGGAATACGACCAGGACCTTCATGCACCGGGGTTCCAGCGCGACCGTACCCTGGGGACCGGAAACCTCCAGGGTGCTTGGCTTGACCGTCAGTTTTCCCAGCTGCATCACCGGCAGGTCTGCAAGGCGGATGGCGCTTTCGAGCTGAAGGCGGGAGAGGACGTTCATGGAACCAATCTATGAGAGAATCCGCAAGGTGCCAAGCCGCCCATATCAACGTTACCAATTGTTAAAAAAGGACCCCTTGCCGGTCGGATGAGGCAAGGGGCCGTAAGTTGAGACAGATCGCAGTCCACCTGCAAAGCGTGTGAATTGCGAGTGGGCGCAAGGGAGACGGTCTGCGCCCGGGACCGAACGAATGTGACGCATCCGGATGCGCCACCGCCATGTGATACCGTCAATGCCGGGCGGGTTCGTGTCTGGCCAAAGGATTTTTTCGTGATGGAAACATGATGGCCGCCGGTTTTCGCCCTATCGCGGCTTCAGGTTCGTCTTCAGGAAGGCGTACAGGCGTTCGTCCTGCGATTGGGCGATATTAAACCGCAGAAAGCGCGTGGCGCTCTGGCTGACGCTGAAGGCATTGCCGGGGGCCAGCACGATGCGTTCGGTCAGGGCCTTCCGCGCCAACTCCGACGCATCGAAACCCTCGGGCAGTTCGCACCACAGGAACATGCCGGCCTGGGGCCGGAACCACGGTTTGACCCCCAGGGCTTCCAGGCGTTCGGCGGTCTGGCCGCGCACGGCTGCCAGCTTTTGGCGCAGCGTATCTAGGTGCCGCCGGAAATGGCCATCGCTCAGGACCTGGCAGACCAGCTCGGCCGCGAAGGTCTGGCTGGAGAAGAGGGTGGCGATCTTGAGATCGGTCAGCGGCTCGATCCAGTCTGCCCTGGCGGCGATATAACCCAGCCGGATCGACGCGGACAACGCCTTGGAAAACCCGCCGACATAGACGACGCGTTCGAAGCCGTCGAAAGCCGACAGGCGTGCGCCCGGCTCGAGTTCGAAGTCACTGTAGATGTCGTCCTCGATGATGGTCAGATCGTAGGCTTCGGCAAGCTTGAGCAGACGGTGGGCATTGACCGGCGACAGCGTGGCGCCGGTCGGGTTATGCATGGCGGTGTTGGTGAGATAAAGGCGGGGGCGATGCGTCTCCAGCGTCGCGCTGAGCACGGCCATGTCCGGCCCTGCCGGGGTGTAGGGAACACCGATCACCCTGACCTGATGGGCGCGCAGCTTGGCCAGGAAGTTGAAATAGCACGGGTCGTCGACCAGGACGGTATCGCCGGGCTTGAGCAGGAAGCGGCACAGAAGTTCTATGGCCTGGGTGGCGGAATCCATCAGGATGATCTGTGCCGGACCGGCCGCGATGTCGCGCTCGATCAGCCGCCGCGACAGGAGCTGGCGCAGGCGCGTGTGTCCCGACGGCGTCGAATAGTCGAACAGGTCGGCATTGGGGTTGCGCGCCAGTGATCTCAGGGCGCGGCGGATCTCGTCGTCGGGCATCCACGACGGCGGCAGCCAGCCGCAACCCGGCTTAAGGTAGTCGCGCGTTTCCAGCGACTGGCGCGACACCCACAAAGGGTCGACCGCACGATCGAGACCCGGGCCGATCTCGGCCAGGGACAATGGCGCGTGGGCCGAGGCGACGAAATAGCCCGACCCGCGCCGCGAAGTGATGGCGCCTTCGGCGACCAGACGGTCATAGGCTTCGACCACTGTCGACTTCGATACGTTTTGGGCGTCCGCCGTGGCCCGGATCGATGGCAGCCGAGCGCCGGCCGACAGTTGCCGTCTCGCAATCTGGTCGCGGATTCGGCCCATGATCGTCTGGGTCAGGGTGAGATCGGGCGTGTGCATTACCAACTGTTCTGCCTTTTGTACCGGTACAGTTCAGTGTGATTTTACTGTAATGTATCTGTCAATACCAGTGTCTTCCTGCGATGAGGCGGCAGGAGGTTCCACACATGTCCGCCACTTCATCCCCCCGCATATCCCCTCATGAATCGTCCGTCCGCTCGCAAGCCTGGATCAGCGCCGCGACCGGGGTCCTGATTTTCAGCGGCTCCCTGC
>CBIHPL010000145.1:0-8091 GCA_966212005.1 uncultured Asticcacaulis sp. | reverse complement strand
GTGGTTGGGGGTCGCAAACTGTGGGGGGGGTTTGGGCTCCCCCCAACTTCGTTTCGCCTAAAATATCGCGACAAAGCAAAAAACTTAGATCGGTATGATCGCTTCTATCTAAAATCACACCGATCTAGAATTGGCGATTGACCGAGAACCACAGGGTTCTCGGACGCAGCGGGGTGATCTGGCGTGCGCCCTGGACGCTGAACGGGTTGCCGTAGGCGAAGCTGTTTGAGCGGACGTCCGTCAGGTTGTTGATGCGCATGCCGATACGAAGCTGGCCGAGATCGAGGAAGCTCGAAACATCCGCCAGGGCGTAACCGTCAGTGTATACATCGCGCAGAGGGCCATAGTTAAGCGGCGACCTGCTGCGATATGAGACGGTCGCACTGTTTTGTACCTGCCAGCTGAAGATGGTCTGGCTCCAGTCCGCACTCAGCGCAAAATACTCTTTCGCGATAAATGGCAGCCCGCTGTCCTTATCTGCAACATAGGCTGGGGCAGGGGCAGTGAGTCTGGGGTCGTTGACCAGGGCAGCGCCATGCAGAACCAGACTGGGGGTCACGCGCCAGTCAGCTTCGATTTCGAAACCCGTATTGACGCCGTCACCCAGGTTAACCGTTACAGGGAGGCCGTTGTCGCGCCACTGATCGCTCTGAATATCCCGCCAGTGGATGCGGTATGCGGTCGCGGTCAGGCGCAACTTTCGATCCGGAGTATTGAGCTTCATGCCGGCTTCGAAACTGGTCAGCGCATCGCCGGCGTAGGTTGATGGCTCCGCCGCGGTGCCCTGGCTAAGGGTATTGAAGCCGCCGGTGCGGAAGCCGTCTGCCGTCTGAGCGTAGATAATCATGCCTTCGCGCGCCTGATAGTTGACGACGAAGGTATGGGCAAAACGACTGGCCCTTGTATTCCTGCTTACGACGCCGGATACCGCATATCCATTCAGGGCGACGTCGTTGATGACGCTGTGGGTCTGGCGGCGACTACCGGTCAGCCGTAATCCGAGAGAGGCTGTCCATCTGGGCGCAAGGTCGTAGATGATGTGTCCGAAGCCGGCGAGATCGTCGACGCGTTCACGTCGGATTTCTTGATAAACGTCACTCTGGCCACTGTCGTCGCTCAAACGCGGCGCGAAGGTTTCATCGGCGCGCGCCAGAAACATGCCGATCAGCCAGCGCAGACGCTGGTTGGATGGGGACATGAGGCTGATCTCGCTGGTCGTTAGTTCCAGGGACTGATCTTCGTTGTAGAGGAGGTCGCCCGCAGGCGCGGCCATCAGGCTGGCCCGCACGGGCGCCGCGTCGTAACGGGTGTTAATGTCGTGGCTCAGGTGATTGACAAATAGCTTCAGGGTTCCCTTTTCAAGCTTGCCTTCAAGACCGGCCGACAGATTAAGGAAGCGGTTGTCGTGCGGTTCGGCAATATCGAGGCGGCGTCGGAACGGCGTCGTGGTGTTCAAGACATACTGGCTGTCATCGCTGCTCAGCGACTGGGCGGCGGCCGTTGCCTCCAATTGATAGCGGTCATCGATGGCCCAGACCAGTGCCGCACGGCCGCCAATGCGTGTGGTGGCATTGCTGGTCGTACGGCCGCCAGCACTATTTTCGACAAAGCCCCCGCTCTTGTCCTTGTAGGCGACGGCGCGCACCGCCAGGGTATCGTGGATGACCGGCGCGTTGACCAGCGCCGTTACGCGCCATGACGTATCGCCACCCTCGGTGGCTCCAAGACCAGCACCGATGTCGGCTTCAAACCGGTCGAGTCGTGGCCGGTTGGTCACCACGCGGACAACACCGGACAATGAACCCTGGCCGTAAAGCGCGCCCTGCGGTCCCTTGAGCACTTCTACACGCGCTACGTCGACCAGAAGCAGGTCGGGATCAGGGGCGTTATAGGTAAGAGGGGAGTCATCGAGGTAAAGACCAACGGTCGATTGCGTGCGCCCTGTCAGAATGCTGTCCGAAACGCCCCGCAGCATGATCTTGTTTCGGCCAGGGCCGAGATTGGTAATTGTCATGCCAGGAACGCGCGCCGCCAGCTTGGCCAAGTCGAAGTCGTTCTGGATAACCGCTCCACCCGACACCACGCTTACGGAGCGCGGCAGAAGTTCGGTGCGCACAGGGCGGCGGGTTACCAGGACTTCCTCGGTGTCGAACGCCTCGGTAGGCGACAACTGAACGGGTGGCCGTGGCGGCGCTGGCCGAAGGTCCAGCCGGAAAGTGCGCGAATCAATGCGTTTCACATCGCACTGGCTATTCGCCAGAATGCCGCGCAACGCACGTTCCGGCGTCATGCGGCCGCGAATCGCCCGGGACAACGGACCGCAGCGGGCTGGATCAACGCCGCCAATGGATACGCCTGTGCGCAAGGCAAGCGTCACCAGAGCCTGATTTACAGGCTGAGCCGGAATATCGAGGGTGAGGGCGCCGAGGTCGGCGGCCTGTGCCGCGTCAGGCGCCGCCAGGACGAGCGTCAGCGCGGCGAAGGACAATAGCCTTGTCCGTCGCCGTTGCGTCAAGCGGGAGAAACTGTTCCAGCCGCCCGACAACAGCACGCTCCGAATCCAGTGTTAGGATGGCGGTCAGCCTGAGCTTCCCGGCCTCATCATCAACGACGATCGGCTTGTCGAAGTACCGGTTCAGGTCCTTGACGACAAGCGAAAGCGGTTGATCCCGATAGATAGCATGCGACGTGCGCCACGCAAAGGCCTGTTGCGCATCAGCATTTTTCAGCGAGCTGGTCAGTGAGCCTGTGCGGTGAATGCCCTGCTGTCCGGCCTGAACGGTCAGGGCCTGGCTGCCGGCAGCGGCGGGCTTGAGACTGACCATACCCGATTTGACGGTGACATGGACTGCATCGTCCTGGCGCAGGACGTTGAATTCCGTGCCGATGTCGGTAATCCGCAGGTCTTCGGTGTCGAGCGTGAAGGGGCGTCCGGCGTCGGCAGCGACTTCCACTGAGACTTCGCCGCGCGTCAGGGTGACGGCGCGGCTGGTGCGGCCCATGACAACCGAAACCTGGCTGTCGGTGTTGAGCATCAGCCTGGTGCCGTCGGCCAGGGTAACGGCGCGGCGTTCACCCTTGACCGTACTGTAGGTTTCGGCTGGAACCGGTTGCGTCAAATAAAGCGATACACCGACAACGGCCGTGATGCTGGCTGCAACCGCGCCACCGATTCCCCAGCCCAACAGACTGCGCCGCCTGGGCGCCGGACGGGCGTGGGCATTGAGATGAATGACATTGTCTTCGACGGGCAGCTCCGCGTGTTGCGGAAGCTGAGCGGCTTCGCCGGCGTCGATCCATACGCCCAAAGCGCGGCGATAGGCATCGGCGTGCGCTTCCGAGGCTTCGAGCCATTCCGTCAAGGCGACGATGTCAGCCTCGCGGAAGCCGGCATTCTGGCTGCGCACCGCCCATACGGCAGCGGCCAGCTCGATCACCGACACATCCTCATGTTTTCCCGACATAGTTCTCTGTTTCGCCTTTTCTGCAATGAAGACACCGCAAACGCCTGTAACCCGTACTTTTGTTATCCGGAGCATTTCCCGCCGAAGTGGCCGCCGGTTCGGAGCCGGAAATGCGAAAAGCCAGAAAGAGCATTTCCCGCCGAAGTGGCCGCCGGTTCGGAACCGGAAATGCAATAAGATAACTGGGCACTTCCGCCGAAGTGCATGGTCGTCACGTGCCCGCACCCGGCGGCCGCAGACGCGCCGTCAGATGCCGGAGCGCCGTCGCCAAGTGTTTTTCAACGGAACTCAAAGACACATCCATTTTCGCGGCAACCTCTGTTTGGGTCAGCCCCTCCATGCGATGGAGCCGGAAAACGCTCTGCGTCTTTTGCGGCAGTTCGCTGAGCGCAGCGGTCAGCTTGTCCATCAGTTGGCGCCCGTGGGCCTGGTCCTCCGCCGAAGGGCCATCATCCGCGGTTTCGTCACCGATCCTGTGCCCGCTCAGTTCCTGCCAGGCGGCATCCCGGCCGCGCGAATTTCTGAGCGAGCGCAACTGATTAAGGTGAATATTGTGGGCCATTCGGAACAGGAAGGCCGTCGGATCGCCGATTTGTGTTTCGTATGTCATGCCCGACAGGCGTACATAAAGATCCTGAACGATATCCTCAGCCATGGCGGGGTCAGCCGTCAGACGCGTGAAATAGCGCACGAGAAGCACACGCTTCTCGAAATAGGCTTCCAGCAACTGGGTCTGCGCGGCGGGTTTCAAAGTCGGTTTTCGTTTCCTGATAAAGGCTTTGTGGCATCTGAAAGCGCAACTGGCAAGCGCCGGAAGCGCAGGCGACAGAAAGATGATTTTCGCAATATTTTTTTTACGGGGTTTCGATGAGGGCGGTGTCATCTCATCGTAGGACGCGCGCGGCGGTGCGAGCCTGCATGAGCGCCGGGGAGGTCTGTTGACCGTCGGGACCCCGGCGCCCCTCTCTCAGAGGCCGGCGGACCTTGCGCATGATCCTGATATATGCGCCAGTCCGCCGGTGTTGAGATTTTTCCATATAGATGAACATATGATGGCTGTGGATAAACCCCACGGCCTTTTAAGCGTGCCCGGCAAGGGGCCGGCCGGCGGGGACTGCCTGATCCGGCGTGTCCAGGACGAGTATCCTGACGCCTTGATTGTGCACCGCCTGGATATGGCGACGTCAGGTGTGATGGTGATGGCCCGCGGCCCCGAAGCGCATCGCACGCTTTCGATCGCCTTCGCCGAACGGTCCGTGGCCAAATCCTATGTGGCCGTTGTCGCGGGAAACATGACGGACGACGTCGGTGACATTGATTTACCGCTGATCACCGATTGGCCCAACCGTCCCAGGCAAATGGTCGATCATGTGATCGGCAAGCCTTCGCTCACCCGGTACAGGGTCCTGTCGCGCGGCCGGGAGACAACACGGGTAGCGCTGGAGCCGGTTACGGGCCGGTCGCATCAGTTGCGAGTCCATATGCTGGCACTGGGCCATCCGATCATTGGCGATGCACTCTATGCTCCGCCGGATATTATCGCGCAAAGTCCACGCCTGTTACTGCATGCCGAACGGCTCGAGGTTCCGCATCCGGTATCTGGTGAGCGGCGTCTCTTCGTGTCGCCGTTGCCATTCTGAATTGTGCGGACGGTTTTGGACGGCTATGAACGCGGCATGAGCAAGCCCAAGATTCTTCTGACCCGCCCGTGGCCTCAGGCCGCCGAACAATGGATTTCCGAGCGTTATGACGTCGACATCAACCGCTCGGGGCAGCCTCTCGGCCGCGATGAGCTGAAGGCGGCTATGCGGGACTATGACGGCCTGTGTCCCACCGTTACCGACAAGCTGGACGCCGAAATCCTTGGGCAGCCGGGCGCGCGTGTAAAGATCATCGCCAATTTTGGCGTCGGTTTTGAACATATCGACCTTCAAGCCGCGAAGTCAGCGGGCGTAGTCGTCGCGAATACACCGGATGTGCTGACCGACGCGACGGCCGATATAGCGCTTCTGCTCATGCTGATGACCAGCCGGCGCGGAGGAGAGGGCGAGCGCCAGGTGCGCGCCCATGGCTGGAAAGGCTGGGGCACGACGCACATGCTGGGCCAGTCGCTGCAGGGCAAGACGCTGGGCCTGTTCGGTTTTGGCCGCATCGCCCAGGCCGTGGCGCGCCGCGCCAGTCTGGCGCTGTCGATGAAGATCGTCTATGCCAGCCGCAGCCGCGTTTCCGCCGACATCGAAGCCGAGCTGGGCGCGACCTATGTCGAAAGTCTCGATGAACTGGCGGCGCAATCGGATGTATTATCCATGCACTGTCCTGGCGGTGAGGCAACGCGACATCTGGTGAACGCCCGCCTGCTGGGCCTGATGAAGCCGACGGCCATCCTGATCAATACGGCGCGTGGCTCGGTCGTCCATGAGGCCGAACTGGCGCAGGCCTTGCGCGACAATGTCATCTGGGCGGCAGGCCTGGACGTCTATGAAAAGGAGCCCGTCGTCCACCCGGACCTTCTGGGGCTCGACAATGCCGTCTTGCTGCCGCACCTCGGCAGCGCCACCATTGAAACGCGCAACGAGATGGGGATGCGTGCCGCGACCAATATCGACGCATTTTTCCGGGGCGAGGAGCCGCGTGACCGCATCGCTTGAGATCGTAGCGCCGGCGATTGCGAGCTGGCTGAGTGATGCCAGGCCCTTGGTTGTCGGCATTTGCGGATCGCAGGGGTCGGGAAAGTCGACCCTGTCGCGGCATCTGGCGGAATATTTCGAAGATCGCGCCGTGCGCGTTGCCGTCCTGTCCCTAGACGATCTTTATCTGTCGCGCGAAGCCCGGGGGCGCCTGGCGGACAGGATCAGCCCCCTGTTCGTGACGCGGGGCGTTCCCGGCACGCATGACGTCGCCCTGGGTGAAACCGTTCTCGATGCATTGCAGGCTGGACGGCCGGTTCGTCTGCCCCGCTTCGACAAGGCCACCGACCAGTCGGCGCCGGACACCGAATGGCCTTTGATCGAGGGCGCCGATCTTATCCTGTTCGAAGGCTGGTGCGTCGGGGCGGTACCACAGGCCGACCATGAACTGTCTGACCCCGTCAACGACCTGGAAGCGACATTGGATATGCAAGGTACGTGGCGCCGCTACGTAAATGACGCTTTGAAGGGATCGTACCGCCGGCTGTTTGAACGCACGGATCGGCTGATCCTGTTGGCGGCACCGGACTTTACCGTTGTCGCCGATTGGCGTACCCAGGCCGAGCACGAACTGCGCGACCGGTTAAGGCGTGAAGGCAGGACGGGCACGCGCGTCATGACCGATAGCGAAGTCGCACGCTTTGTCCTGCATTACGAACGCCTGACGCAGGCCATTCTGCGCGAGATGCCGGGCCGGGCGGATTTGACCTTAAGGCTGGACGCCGGACGGCGCGTCCTCAGCCAAGTGAGACACGCCGGGTAATCCCAATGGCGTCCAGAAACGCTTCGTCATGGCTGACGACGATCAGGGCGCCGTCGAATGCCTTCAGGCCCGTTTCCACGGCTTCGAGCGACGAGATGTCGAGATGATTGGTCGGCTCGTCCAGGCACAGCAGCCACGGTGGGGCGGCACCCAGAACACAGGCCAGTCCGGCGCGCAGACGCTGGCCGCCGCTCAAAGTCCCGACCGTCTGAAGCGCGGCGTCGGCGCGGAACATGAAGCGCGCCAGCGCTGCCCGGCAGCTGTTTTCGCCGACGTCAGGATGCAGCCGGCGAAAATTGTCGCGAATGGTGAGCACCGGATCAAGCAGGCTGATCTGCTGATCCAGCAGCGCCACGTGTTCTGTCGCCATGACCATGCCGAGCTGTGGCGCAAGGCTTCCGGTAATCAGGCTGAGCAGCGTCGTTTTGCCAGATCCGTTCGGTCCGGTAATCGCGATGCGCTCCGGCCCCGTAACGTGCAGATCGAAGTCCCGGATGACGGGCCGACCCGGGGCATGCCCGGCGGTCACGCCGTCCAGGCGCAGGATGGTCCGGCCACGCGGCAGTCCGGTCTGGGGCAGGGCAACGGTTAAAGGTTCCAGCACGTCAATCTTCTGGCGCGCCGCCGCGACGGCGTTTTCGGCCTCAGTGCGTTGTCGGTCGGCCAACCGGGCATTGCCGCCGGAAGTGTTCTCGCTGCGGTTTTTCATCATGCCCAGCAGGATCCTCGGGGCGTCGCCCTTTGCCGCCTTGCGGCGCCCGGCACTGTCTTTTCGCGCCTTGCGCTCGGCGGTTGTCTGCGCCGTCCGAGCCACATCCGCTGCACGCGCTTCGGCGTCTTCGAGGTCTTGCCGGGCGGCCGCAAGTTCATCGGCTTTCCGCGCGCGATAGTGGCTCCAGTTGCCGCCATAGGATGTTGCACCCTGCGGGCTCAGCTCGACGATCGCATCCATGACTTCCAGCAGTTCGCGGTCGTGGCTGACGACGACTGCGCCCTTGCGCCAGACTTTCAGTAGGTCGAGCACGGCCCGGCGGCCTTGCCGGTCGAGTACTTCCACCTGGTGTTCACCTTGCCCGAGGAGTTGAGTGACCTGGCGAAGGCGAACCCGACGACGTGCTACGACCTGTTGTTCCAGGCGGCGGCCGCGACGATCCGCGAGGTGGCGGCGAACCCGAAG
>CBIHPL010000144.1:0-8105 GCA_966212005.1 uncultured Asticcacaulis sp. | reverse complement strand
CGCCTTCCTGCGTCACGATATCGACCCCGGGGTACTTTTGGTGCAGCCACATCGGTGCGGGCTGCCCGGGAATGTCCACTATGGCCTTGATGCCGTTGGCATGCATCTCGTTCAGAACGGCGTCGAACTTTTCGAAAGTGAATACGCCCTCGGCCGGCTGGAAATAGTCCCACGAGAGATCGCCCATCCGGACGACCTTGAAGCCCGCCTTCTTCATGAGGGCGATGTCCTGGTGAATCTGTTCCGGCGTGCGGTCGACGGGTTGATAATTCGCTCCGATATAGAGCTGCCTCGCTTCCGGTCCACCCGAATAGGAGCGCGCGCCTTGATCCTGGGCATGGCCCCATCCCGCAGATACCGCCCACACTGCGACCGCGCCGCAAACCAGTGCTTTCAATTTCATCTCTGTATTCCTGCCTAGCGACAAACAACGCCGTCGGTGATGGATTGATCCTGAACGCCGGGACGCAAGCCCGCGGGCGTCCTAGAGCATGATGCGTTCAGATGGAACCGCCACCATGCTCTAAGTTATTGTTCTGTCGCGATATTTAGCCAAAAACCGCTACACGCTTCTTGGCATATCGCTTTAATGCTGCGATATCGCCGAAAGACGGATGCGTTGCCCCGGCAGCCCCTCAACCTCAATCTCGACGAAGAGGTCCCCTACCTTGGTTCCGGCCTGGACAACCGCCACGGCGCGGCCGTGGAAGGTCATGCGGTCGCCGGACTGCAGACTGGAAACATCCTGGGGATTGCCGTTGCCCAGCCCCGCCAGACGGCCGGCGCCCACGACGCGGACCTTTACGCGACGGTCATCACCGCGCGCATAGATCGGCGTTCCGCTGGCGTCGAACAGCTCGATGGTCACATAGGCCAGGTCCTGTCCGTTGGCGGCGAATTGCGTGCGATCGACCGTGGCTTTCGCAACAGCCGGCGCGCCCGCCGTCTCAAGCTCCCAGCGGCCGGCTTCCTTGCCACCGCTGTAGCCAACGGCCACCAGGTGTCCGGGCTGGTACGGCACCGAATAAACAGCCTTATATTCCGTAGCCACGCCCGTCGCCCGGCGTCCCAAGCTCTTTCCGTTCAGGAGCAGTTCGACCTCGGGATACTCGGAATAGACGACAACCTCCTGCGGCTTGCCTTCCTGGCCGGGCCAGGTCCAGCTTGGATGGACGTCGTCAAGCGACCAATCGAGGTGCGGCGGCGTTGTCGGAAAATGATCCCGGTCGGGCAGGTCCTCGGTGCCCTTTGGTTGCCGCACGAAGGCCGACACGGGGTCGATACCCGTCTTCCACAGGACTTCGCGATAATAGGCCGCAGGCCGCTTGCGTCCGGTGGCGTCGATTTCACCGCAATAGGCCAGGTTCCAGGGATAGGGCCCGAGCTTTTGCCAGTCCTGGCTGTAGCCCATCCAGCCAATCCCGGCCTCACCGAGATAATCGACGGCGGTCCAGACGAAGTCTCCGATCACCCACGGCTTGGTTTCGACGGCACGCCAATAGGAGAAGGCATCCTGCGGCACCGACTCCGACGTATATATGACGCGGTTCGGATACTTCTTGTGCTCTTCGTCGAACTCATGCGCCTTGTAGTTATAGCCTGCCACATCGAGCTGGTCGAACTGCAGCGAACTCCTTGGCGGATCGGCGTTCACGCCCTGGCTGACCGGCCGCGTGGGATCACCAAGACGTACGCGACCGGCCAGTTTCCGCGCGGTTGCAACGCCTTCCGGCGTTCCATCCTCGGGGATTTCGTTACCTATGCTCCAGAAAATGACGCTGGGGTGGTTGCGGCCCGTCCGGACCAGGCTGTCGATGTCCTCTGCCCAGTTCTCGGCGAAAAACCGGCTGTAGTCCTGGGCGCGCTTGGACTTGTTCCAACTGTCAAAGGCCTCATCGATGACAAGCATGCCCAGTTCGTCGGCAGCTTCCAGCGTTGCCTGGCTCGCCGGATTGTGGGCATTGCGAATGGCATTATAGCCGGCGGCCTTCATCAGGGCGACCTTGCGCCGGTCGGCATCCGGAAAGCCGGCCGCACCCAGCATATAGTTGTCGTGGTGGATATTGCCGCCACGCAGTTCCAGGGGCTTACCGTTAATCCGCAGCCCGTTGACGGCGTCGATCGTGACCGTACGCATGCCAAACCGCGTCCGGCGTTCGTCGACAACCACGCCATCGACACGCAGCTCTTGAACAAGCGTGTAGAGGTTCGGCGCATCCGGCGACCACAGTGCCGGGCGAACGACGTCGAGGCGGGCGTCGAGTTGCGCTTTCGACTTGGCGCCAACCGTCTGCTTTTGTGTCGTCTGCGCGACCGTTTCGCCTGTGTGCGAAACCACCTTGGACAGCAGTTCGACCTTGGCTGGCGTCGCGGCGCAGTTGCTGGCGGAGGTGGCTATGGCTACGACACCGGCGTCACCGGTGGCGACGGGCGTAGTCACAAATACGCTGTCAGGTGCGATATGCACGCAGTTGAGCACCTCCAGCGTCACCGGCCGAATGATGCCGGTTCCGGCATACCAGCGTGACGAAGGATCCTGGTGATTGACGCGGACGGCGATGACGTTTTCGCCGGCACGCACCTTTCCCGTCAGGTCAACCGTAAAGGCCGTATAGCCGTACTTGTGCGACGCCACCTTTTGCCCGTTAAGCCAGATGTCGGCGTCCATATAGACGGCTTCGAAATTCAGTCGAATGATACGGGCCGCCTCGTCCGCGTTAAGCACAAGACGACGCCGGTACCAGCCTATGCCGCCCGGCAGATAGCCCGAATCCTGGCCGGCCTCAGCCTTTGCGTCGAAAGGCGGTGACCCGTCCGGTTTGTCCATGATGGAAAAATCATGCGGTACCGTCACTTTGGACCAGCCGGACAGGTCAGCCTTCAGTTGCTGGGCGTCCACCGGGTCGGCATGCTGAAACAACCAGTCCTGGGACAGGTCACGCTCTTCAGCCACCGCCGGCAAAGCGAGGAAGCCTATCGCGACGGCCGCAACGGCGCCACGAAATGTCAGATAACGGGCGCGTTTTGAGGTGCCATCCATTTGAAGCCGTCTCCTTGTTCGTTCCTGTGCAAGCCCTGCAATGGGCGGCGGGCTAGTTGGGTTGAGCGTCAGGCAGGCCTATGACGACACCCCGTCCGGCGATATAGACCAGGCCAAACACCCTCGGGTCGCCAATCAGAATGCCGCCGCTGCCGTACTGATGGCTGTCGTCATTGATGCGTATCCAGGACGCCCCTTCGTCCGTTGACCGATAGATGCCAAGTTTCCCACGGTAGGTACCCCAGGCGAACACAGTTGGATATTCGGCACCTTCGGCGGCCTTGCCAAACCCCACGCCCGAAACCTGTGTGAAGCCATCGATTTGCTTGAACTTCGAATTTGCGTCGCGCCCGTGGAAAAGGCCCCAGGGCCCCGGCAGCCAGATGTCGCGCATGCGTCCCGGTACCGCACGCGGCTGCACGTCCTGGTTCCACCCTTCAAGCTTGGGCAATCCCTGGGCAAAGACGTGGAATGTCGCACCGTTGTCAGCGCTTGCGAGCATGTCGCCGGTATTGCGATTGTAGATATAATAGACCCCGTCCACCGCCCGGTCCGCGAAGGGATGCAGGGCGCGGTCAAGGCGAGGATAGCCGGCCACAGGCTTCCAGGTTTGGCCACGATCGGTCGAATAGTAGACGTCGCCTTTTCCGGTCGCCCAAACCATCGACGTGCCTTTGGCCGAAACCACGATACGGCCGGGAGAATACCACCCTTTGTCGTCGTGCAGGACCAGTGGTGGCTTCGACGGCATGTCGCGCCACGTCTTGCCGGTGTCGAGAGAAATGAAGGCGTTGGTCTTGGCGCTGTCGCCGTCGGCCGTCCGAACGACGAAGCCGGGATTGAGTTCGGCGACATCGACCGTGCGATTGGTACCTGCGGCCGGCTGGTAATATCCCCCATCCAGACCCGGTGAGTCTTGGAAATCCAGATAGCGGAACCCTCCGACATCACCGACGGACACGATCAGGTGCGCACCGGCAGGCGGACTGACCATGTCCAGGACCGCCATTTCCTCAAAGTTTTCGACGTCGAAGGACCAGTTGACGGTTTCCTTGCGGTCGGCGGCCGTCAAGTTACCGGTCATCCACAGGCCGGCCCCCGTTCCGTAAATGGCCTCGTCCGGATTGAACGGATTGATCTTCACGTCCCATATCCAGCTTCCCATGCGTTCCTCGCCCTTGTTGTCGGCAAGTATCCAGGGGAAATGTTCGGCTGAGTGTTTGGACAGGGGCGCTATATCGATCCAGTGCTTGCCGCCGTCCGTGCTGCGGAAGAGGGTATCCCCCCCTCCCCACCAGCGGTTGGCTGCAGAAACCAGCACGGTTCCGGGTGCGGTCGCGGCCGTGCTGACCCCGGCATAGCAGAAGGTCGGGCCGCCGTTGCCCGGCTTCAGAGGCGTCACGTTGCTCCAGAGATTGGCGGCTGTGTCATATTTGTAGACCGCGCCGTCGCGGCAATCGTTCGGCCCCGGGTGGTCGGCGAAGGTGACATAGAGCTCGGTTCCGGACGCGTCCAGGGCAGCGTGATGGGCGACAAGGCCCTTGGGCGTTCCGGACATGACCGCCCAGGTGTCGCCACCGTCGTGACTGACATAAAGGTTGCGGTCCTTGTTTTCCGTCCCGACATATATGGTTGCCGTCGCCGAGCCGTCCTTACCGGATTTTGGATCAAACTGGACAAATGTTACCGCCGCTTCGGGAAAGGCCGTCACCTTTGTCCAGGTTTTCGCCCCATCCCTGCTTTTCCACAAACCGTCCCTGGTGGTCCCAAGCAACAGAATGCTGCCCATATTGGGATCGACCTGCATGCGCTCGCCGGTCCCCCGGCCATTCTCGTTGCCGCCCAATTTGACCGAAAGCGCCGAGTCTTCCCATGTCAGGCCGCGGTCATTTGACCGCCACACTGTGCCGTTGCCGGCCCATTGCCCCGTATATAGCCCCGTAGCGAGGTAGACCTTGTTGGGATCGCGGGGGTCGAGCGCCAGACTGAGGACGCCAAAATCGTCGCCGCGCACCATGCCGTCCTGCAGCGGCAGCCAGGACCGCGTCGCCGGCTCCCAGCGGTATGCGCCGCCGATGTCCGTGCGCGCATACATCAGGCCTTTTTCGGCGGGATGGTACACAAAACCGTCGACGAAACCACCCGCCCCCATCGGCGCGGTCTCCCAGGCATAAGGCTCGGATTTGATTTTCGCCTGCTGGGCATTGGATGATTCCGCGCCCGCTATCGCCATGACGCTGAAACACGTCAGGACCGCCATCTGCTTCACTATCTTCATCGTCCCCACCTTGTTACCTCTTTTTTCTCTTGGGTATCACAACCGTTCCGCATCCGTCGCGCTATTCGAAGTCGTCTCCCCGGCTCGGGCGCGTATACCGGTCTTAAAGCCATGCCGTTACGTCGCCTCGGTAAAGATGTCGTGGTTCGGATCCATGTCGGGAAAGGACAGGGAACAATGGCGCCGGCGCTCCAGTCGGCACCTGAGGTTCAGGGAGCCTTGCAGTACCGATTGATGAAATCCTGATGCGAAGTGACCGTTTGTGCAGAACGCATGATCTCTTCACGGCGCAATTCCATACCTTTGCGGATCTGCTCCAACGGATAGAGATCAGCCGCTACGGCGTAGCGCTGCGGAACGGCGCCGTTGCCCAGCAGGATCGCGAGCCAGCTCGGCTCCATATAGGACTCGAGATCACCCAGCGGGATTTGCCCGCTGGCGTTCCAGACCTCAAGCTTGTGCGCAAGGCTGTCGGGTACCTCGATGTCGCGGCACGCCGCCCACAATGGCTCGGGCCGGCGTGAGAGGTAATAGTGCGCAATGATGAAGTCGCGTATGCGTTCGATCTCGCGGGTGGATATCCGATTATATTCGTCGCGCAAAACGGGGTTGATGGTCCCCTGTGGGAAGAATTGAAGCAACTTCAAAACCCCCTGGATGATCAACTGTATCCCGGTTGACTCCAGCGGCTCGAGAAAGCTGGAGGCGAAACCGATCCCTATACAATTTCGGTTCCAGAACTGCTTGCGATGCCCGGATGTAAAGCGGAACACCCTTGGTTCGGCCAACAGTTCGCCATCGACATTGCCTAACAAGGCGTCGCGCGCCGCATCGTCGCTCCAGAGATCCGAATTATAGACCATGCCATTGCCACTGCGATGCTGCAGTGGAATAGACCATTGCCACCCCCCGGCGTGCGCCGTGGATCGCGTAAACGGCATGGGCGCGCCCGTACGTGTCGATGGAACCGCCATGGCGCTGTTGCAAAGCAACCAGCGCGACCAGTCAACAAATGGCGTGTCCAACGCCTTTCCCAGTAATTCGGACGCGAAACCCGTGCAATCCAGGAACAGGTCGCCAGGAACCTTGGTGCCATTGGCAAGATGGATGGCGGTAATATTGCCAGAGGCGCCATCCAGATCGAAGTGCGTCATCTTGCCTTCGAGACGCTGCGCGCCCAGCCCGGTCGCCACGTCCCGAAGATAACGGGCGTACAAAGCCGCATCAAAATGATAGGCATAGTGATAGCGCGAATTCTGCGGATCCATAGGCGCAAAATTGTTGTTCCTGGCGACGGCGTAGGCGAACGAATAGTCGTCGATCGGATGCTCATCGCCCGATTGCCGCAATCTCAGCCAGTAGTGGTGGGGCGATACCCCGTCAACCTGGTGACCATAGTCGCTGAACGCGTGGAAGTGCCGGTTTCCGGCAACGCCCCAGTCGCAGAATTCAATGCCCAGCTTGAACGTGCCCTGGGTTCTGCGAACAAAGTCATATTCGTCAATGCCGAGCAAAGCGTTGCAGAGCGTCAGCAACGGGACTGTTGCCTCCCCGACGCCGATGATGCCGATTTCCTCGGATTCAACCAGAGTGATGCGGGTTTGACTGCGATCCGTCTTCCTGGCCAGCAGCGCGGCCGCGATCCACCCCGCCGCGCCGCCGCCCAGTATGACGATTTCCTGTTGCTGTACGCTATTCATAAACATACCTCGCCATGAATGCACCCGACGCCACGTCTGGCGAATGGGTTTTCAGGCTTATGCGGGGGTTGGATGTCGGTCAAGTTGCGCGAGCTGCCGACGATATGCGACCGGAACGTCCGGCAGAAAAATTGTTTTGTTGAAAAAGGAAGGGCGCTTCCCGATGAAGCGCCCTTCCCCGTTCGGACCGTTAGAAGCGCGCCCGTACGGTGACCTCGTAGCGCTGATCGCTGACGTTGAAGTCGTACGGCTCGAACACGCCAGGCACAGGCTCCTGAAGCGTTCTCGACTTCGTATTGAGAAGGTTGTTCGCGTTGAAGGACACGGAAACCTTGCTGTTTACGCTGTAGTCAAAGCCCAGGTCCAGGTAACCAGCTTCGGCCATGTAGGCCGGAACCATGTTGTACACCGGATAGGAATGTGCGGCGTCAAACTGGGTCGGGCTGGTGTTGAGGATATAGGGGTTGCCGCCGCTCGTGGCATAGGACAGCGGATTGACGTTGGTCGACAGCAACGCCTTGTCGCGCCAGTTGTAGGCCAGACGGAAATTGACCTTGTCGCGGCTGTACAACAACTGGATATTGTAGGACCACTTCGACAATCCCGCATAGGGGAGGTCGGGATAGGTCTGCGGCACCGTGCCGTCCGGGTTGAGGCCCGGCAGGGAACCGTTGGCCGGAGGCGGGGTCAACACGCTGTTGGCCTGCTGGGCAGGGTTTCTGCTGTCGATGTAGGTCAGGTTGCCATCGAGGCCGAACCCGCGAAGCCATCCTGGGAGTTGATCGAAGAACTTGCGGCCACCGATCTCAAAGCCCTGGATATAGGCCTTCTGCTCCGACGTCTTGTTCTGCAGATAGAGCCACGGAAGATCGAGTGTTGTCGGCGTCCCGACCCACGGCGGGGCGACGCTGTTTGGGTCGCTTGGGTTGGGCGGGAGAGGCGCACCACCGTCAAAGGCCAACGCCGGAATAGGAAGATTGTTGGCGATGAACGAATGGAACACCGGGAGATCATCGATCTGCTTGGCGAACAGATCGACGTAGAAGAAGCTGGACGACGACGGATAGAGTTCGAACGTCAGGTCTTC
>CBIHPL010000143.1:0-8114 GCA_966212005.1 uncultured Asticcacaulis sp. | reverse complement strand
GCAGGTCTTCGATGCCACAGGCGCCAAGCTCGGCGAGGAATTCCTGGTCAATACCCGCACCAGCGGCGTCCAGTTGCAGCCCGAGGTCATCAGCCGCGCCGATGGCGGCTTTGCCATCGTCTGGCGCGACTACAGCGGTGGGAACAGCGTCTCGGTCCAGATCTATGACAACGCCTATGTGCCGGTCGGCGGCCAGCGCACGGTCGATACTTCGAGCATGGGCCAGGATCCGTCGATCGCCGCCCTGACCGGTGGCGGCTTTGTCGTTACCTGGCTGGGCGTGGTCGGGCCGGGCGATCCCGACAGCGGTCCGGTGATCGGAACGGCGGCGCACATTTTCGACGCGTCAGGCAATCCTTCGTACGCTTTCACCATCGGCACGAACGCCGTGCGCGATGCAACAGTGACGGGCCTGGCCGATGGCGGCTTCATTGTCACCTGGCAGGAGTTCACCACGAGCGGCGGCAGCTCGGCGGACCGCTATGAAATCATGGCGCAGGTCTATACCGCCTCCGGTACGCCGGTTGGCGCAAAGGTCCATGTCAATACGACGACCACGAATATCCAGTCGATTCCGGCTGTCACTGCCCTGGCGGACGGCAACCTGGCCATCACGTGGAACGATCTGAGCAAGCAGGGCGGCGACAACAGCAGTTCGAGCATCAAGGGCCAGATTATTACGACTGCCGGCGTCAAGGTCGGGACGGAATTCCTGGTCAATACCCAGACCGCGAACGCCCAGAGTCGCTCAACCATTACCGGCCTGAAGGACGGCGGCTTCATCGTCGCCTGGGATGACACCAGTCTTCAGGGGGGCGATGCTTCCACTTCCGCCATCAAGGCGCAGCTGTTCAGCGCCACCGGCGCCAAGATCGGCACGGAATTCCTGGTCAACACCCGGACGAATGCCGGCCAGTGGGAGCCTGATGTCGCCATGCTGGCTGACGGCAGCTTCGTCATCAGCTGGCAGGACAGCAGTGGCCAGGGTGGCGATGCCAGCGGCACCTCGGTCAAGGCCAAGCTGTTCAGGCGTGAGCCCGGCGCGCCGACGGAAGGCGACGATATACTGACCGGTACAGCAGGCAATGACACGATCGACGGACTGGGGGGGAATGACAAGATCGATGGGGTTGCCGGCCACGACAGCATCAATGGTGGCGAAGGCAACGACACCCTGATCGGTCATAACGGCAATGACACGCTGATCGGCGGTAATGGCAATGACAGCCTGCTGGGCGGCTACGGCGAAGATAGCTGGGACTGGCCGGACGCGCATGACAGCCTGGACGGCGGCAATGGCAACGACACCCTGTTCGGCCATGACGGTAATGACACGCTGAACGGTGGCGCCGACACGGACGACCTGTACGGCGGCGAGGGCGAGGACATGCTGAGCGGTGGCGAAGGCAATGACAGCCTCGACGGACAAGGCGGTTACGACAGCATCGAAGGCGGAAACGGCGCCGACACACTGGATGGCGGCGGCGGCAATGACACGCTAAGTGGTGGCGATGGCGCGGACGCGCTCACAGGCGGCGACGGCAATGACGTGCTTGGCGGCGGCAATGATAACGACACGCTCGACGGTGGCGAAGGCAGCGACAGCTTGAGCGGCGGTGACGGCAACGACGTGCTCAACGATGCCGGCGAGGGCAATGTCACGATGTCCGGCGGCGCGGGCAACGACGTCATCAATGTCCACGTGGAGGAACCTTATCTCGTCGGCATCGATGGCGGTATCGGTGACGATACGCTGAATGTCTCGATCTACGGCGGCAGCGGGACGCTGAACGGTGGCGAGGGCAACGACATATTCAATATCCGCAGCCCCGGCGGCGGCGCGACCTATCTGACCGGCGGCGCCGGACAGGACACCTATCGCCTGGCCTTCGTCGGCAACCAGTTCAGCATCACCGATTTTGCCGCAGGCGCGGGCGGCGACATAATCGACATCCCGCATATTGTGCAGGATACCGGCTGGCCGGCCGGCACGGATCCCTTTGCCGAAGGACTGTTGTGGTTTGAGCAGGACGGCGGCAATGCCTTGCTGAAATACAACCGGTCCGGCGAGATCGCGACCCTGATCGTGCTGGAAAATGTCACGGTTTCATCGCTGACGGCGGACAACTTCATGGGCTATGCGCCGGACGGCGTGCCGCCCCCCGTGATGGCGACGGAAGGTGATGACACGCTGACCGGCACGGCCGGCAACGACACGATCGACGGTTTGGGCGGCAATGACAGCATAGACGGGCTGGAGGGCGACGACAGCCTGACCAGCGGCCAGGGCTGGGACATCCTCAATGGTGGCGACGGCAACGATGTGCTGACCGGCAACAGCACCATGGGCGGTGACCTGAATGGCGGGGCGGGTAACGACACCATCTATGGCGGTCCCGGATACGGCTATGACCTCTTCGGACAAGACGGTGATGACCTGCTTGTCGCCGGCACCGGGCAGAACTATCTGCACGGCGGCACCGGCAATGACACCATGATCGGTAACGACAAATACAGCCAGTTCTACGGAGGGGAGGGTGACGACTCCATTTCCGGCTTCGGTAACGATGACCGGCTCTATGGCGACGAGGGGAACGACTGGGTCGACGGCGGCGAGGGCAACGACTGGCTGCAAGGCCACAAAGGCAATGACACTCTCATTGGCGGCGCCGGCAATGACGAGATCTATGGCGATGACTATGCCGCAACCGCGGGCAACGATTACATCGACGGCGGCACCGGTAATGACACCATGTACGGCGAACTGGGCGACGATACCTACGTTGTCCGGGATGCCGGTGACCGGGTCTACGAACTCCAGAACGGCGGCTTCGACACCGTGCTGGCCTATGCCGACTATCAGGCGGGCGCTTTCATCGAGGATATCACCGGCCAGGGGACGGCGAATATCGTCCTGTCCGGCAATGCGCAGAACAATGTCATCACCGGCAACAGCGGCCGCAATACCATCAAGGGCAATGACGGCAACGACACGATCGACGGCGCCGACGGTAATGACAAGATCGACGGCGGCAATGGCGACGACCGGCTGTATGGTGGCGCGGGTAGTGACCAGCTGACCGGTGGCGCAGGCTCCGACGTCCTCGAAGGTGGCGATGGCGGCGACCAGCTGAACGGCGGGGCACGCTGGGACACGCTGCGTGGCGGCGAAGGCAATGACATCATCGATGGCGGGGCCGATAATGACGCCATGTACGGCGGCACAGGCGACGATACCTATGTCGTCGACCACATCGGCGACCGGGTCTATGAAAACCTCAATGAAGGCACCGACACGGTCAAGGCGTGGATCGACTATGCGATGAACGCCCATGTCGAGATTCTGTATCTCAGCGGCCTGAACGATATTTCGGGCACGGGCAACGGCCTGTCGAACAGCATCAATGGCAACAGCGGCAACAACCTGCTGTCCGGCGGGCTGGGCAACGACAGCCTCTTCGGCTGGGACGGCAATGACAGCCTGGTCGGCGGCAACGACCACGACCGGCTGTCGGGCGGCAATGGTTCAGATACCCTTGCCGGCGGCCACGGTAACGACGTGCTGGGTGGCGGCGCCGGAGCAGACGCCTTCGCCTTCTCGTCGACCGCCATCAACGGCCACGATCACATCGTCGATTTCGAACATGGGTTGGACAGGCTGGTCTTCTCGGGCGCCGATTATGGCTTCGCGGCCGGCCATGTATTGACGGCCGCCGAGTTCACCACCGGCACGGTAGCGGTCGGATCGTCCGCACAGTTCGTCTGGGACGCGGTGGGTCAGCATCTTTACTTCGATGCCGATGGCGACGGGGCAGGCGCCGCCATCGAGCTGGCCATGATCAGCAATGGCGCCGTGGTGACCAGGGAAGACCTGTCCTTCACCTGAGGACGGCAGCCACGCAAAAATGCTGCGGACCTCGCCTTGCGGGGTGGCGCCGGCAGCCATATCTGTGATCTTGCAAGTTACACTTGGAGACCTGCCATGGCTGACACCGACCCCGCGAACAATCAACCCAGCGGCTACGTGCCGCCCCAGGTCTGGCAATGGGACAGCCAGAACGGCGGCCAGTTCGCCAATATCAACCGGCCGATATCCGGCGCGACGCACGACAAGGATCTGCCGGTCGGCAAACACCCGCTTCAGCTTTACTCGCTGGGCACGCCCAATGGCATCAAGGTCACGATCCTGCTTGAGGAACTGCTGGCGGCTGGTCATGCGGGCGCGGAGTACGATGCCTGGCTGATCAAGATCGGCGACGGCGACCAGTTCGGCTCAGGCTTCGTCTCGGTCAATCCGAACTCAAAAATCCCGGCCATGCTGGATCGCTCAACCGATCCCGAAACCCGGCTGTTCGAAAGCGGATCGATCCTGTTCTATCTCGCCGAAAAGTTCGGCGTCTTCCTGCCGACGGAGCACTACAAGCGCGCAGAGACGATGAACTGGCTGATGTGGCAGATGGGGTCGGCGCCATTCGTTGGCGGTGGCTTCGGGCATTTCTACGCCTATGCGCCATTCAAGATCGAATATGCGATCAACCGCTACGCCATGGAAACCAAGCGGCAGCTGCACGTCCTGGATACGCAGCTGGGCAAGACCGAGTATGTCGCGGGCGATGAGTACACGATCGCCGACATGGCCATCTATCCTTGGTACGGCGGCATCGTGAACAATGCCTATTCCGCCGCCGAATTCCTGTCGGTGGGCGACTATCCGCACGTCCGCCGCTGGATGGATCTGCTCGAAGCGCGCATTGGGGTAAGGCGCGGACGCCTTGTCAACCGCGCGGCGGACGGGCTGGCCGAGCGCCACGACGCCAGCGATTTCGATACGCTGGCCGCAGCAGGATAAAAAAGACCGCCGTCGAAATAGACGGCGGTCAGTAACCTCCGGGATGAGGCAACAGGGAAGAAAGCCATGAAGCTTCAAAATTACTATATAAATTGTGGTAATTTGGAGCAAGTCAGAAATATCCCGTCCGCAGTATAGAATTGCTTCATTGCCCGCCGTCGACCGCGCTCATTCCCGAAAAGGCGATTGATCTCATATGAATTTGTGAGACAGGTGTTGCGGATGGGCGCGGCACGGGTTATGCGCAGGCAATGGTTTCTTTTGGATCGATCTTGCCCGTCATTCAGTTCGAACAGGTTGGCAAACAGTTCAGCGCCTCGGGACGGACGCAGGCGGCGCTGAGCGATGTGACGCTCGATGTCGTCCAGGGCGAGGTGTTCGGTATTGTCGGGGCGTCCGGTTCCGGCAAATCGACCCTGGTGCGGCTCATCAACCGGCTGGAACGTCCGACCTCGGGTAAGGTGAGGGTAGGCGGCCAGGACCTGTCGCAACTGGATGCGCGCCAGTTGTCGGCCCTGCGCCATAAGCTCGGCATGATCTTCCAGCAGTTCGGCCTGCTGTCATCCAAGACCGCCCGGCAGAATGTCCTGTTCGCGCTGCAGCTGGCCAAGCCCCGGCTTGAGGCTGACGATCACGCCAGGGTCGACGATTTGCTGGCACGCGAGGGGCTGAAGGATCACGCCCATAAACATCCGGCGCAACTGTCCGGTGGGCAGAAGCAGCGCGTCGCCATTGCCCGCTCCCTGGCCAATGCCCCCGACATCCTTTTGTGTGATGAGCCGACCAGCGCGCTCGATCCGGAATCGACGCAGGGCGTGCTCGATTTGCTGGCCGGGCTCAATCGCGATCTGGGACTGACGGTCGTCCTGGTCACCCATGAGATGGACGTGGTGCGCCGGATCTGCGACCGCGTCGCGGTCCTCGATCATGGCCGCCTGGTTGAGCTGGGCCCGGTCCGGCAGGTGCTGTTCAACCCGAAAAGCGAGGCCGCCCAGGCGTTGATCGCACCATTGACTCCGCATATTCCTCCGTCTGCCGGCGCGCATCCACGGCTGCGCCTGACCTATTTCGGCGATATCGTCACCAGTGATGCGTTGAGCGCGGCGACGCAAGGGCTGGAGGTCCGATTCAGCATCGTCGCCGGCCAGGTGTCGGCTTTGAAGGGTACGCCCTATGGACAGCTTGTCGTTGAGCTGGAAGGGTCGGGCAGGGCGGCAGCCCTCGCGCGTCTGACGCAAAGGGGCGTTCAGGTGGAGACGATCACATGATCCCGGCGGACTTTTTCCGGAACCTTGATGGCGCCGAAATCGCCCTGGCCAGTTGGGAAACCGTGGCCATGCTGTTCGGCTCGCTGGTGTTCAGCGTGGCCCTGGGCCTGCCGCTCGGCATCTGGCTGTTCGTTACGTCACCACGCGGCCTGGCGCCCAATGCACCGCTCTATGGCCTGCTTAGCCTGATCGTCAACGTGCTGAGGTCCATCCCGTTCGTCATCCTGTTCATCCTGCTGATTCCCGTGACCCTGGCGCTTGTCGGCACGTCTTTGGGCGTGCGTGGCGCCATTCCGCCCCTGGTCCTGGGGGCAGCCCCGTTCTTCGCCCGGCTGGTCGAAAATGCCCTGCGCGAAGTCGACCGGCCTGTCGTCGAGGCCACCCAGGCGCTCGGCGCCAGCAACAGCCAGATCGTGCTCAGGGCGCTGCTGCCCGAAGCCATGCCGGGGCTGATTGCGGCGGTGACCGTGACGGCAATCGCGCTGGTCTCCTATACGGCCATGGCGGGGGTCGTCGGCGCCGGCGGCCTGGGTGACCTGGCGGTGCGTTATGGCTATCAAAGATTCCAGACCGATGTCATGGTCGTGACCGTCGCGCTGATCGTCATTCTGGTTCAGGCCCTGCAAATGGCCGGCGACGCGCTGGTGGCGCGCTTTCACAAACGATAGGAGTTGTCCTGATGACGTCACGCCGTCTCTTCCTGCTGTCTGCCCTGGCGGTCACCGCCTGCGCGAAATCTGCGCCGAAAGGCAGCGTGCTGACGGTCGCGGCAACGGCCGTGCCGCACGCCGAAATCCTCAAGGCCGTAACGCCGGACCTGAAAGCCCAGGGCATCGATCTTCAGGTCAAGGTGTTCAACGACTACGTCCAGCCGAACCTGCAGGTCGACCAGAAGCTGATCGATGCCAACTACTTCCAGACCCTGCCGTACCTGAATGCCTTCAACGCCGAACGCGGCACGAAGCTGGTGCCTGTGGTCGGCGTCCATGTCGAACCATTCGGCGCCTATTCGCGCAAGGTGAAAGCCATAGCGGACCTGCGCCACGGGGCCGTCATAGCCCTGCCGAACGATCCGACCAATACCGGCCGGGCGCTGATCCTGCTGCACAAGAACGGCCTGATCACGCTGAAGAACCCCAACAATATCGCCGCGACGCCAAAGGACATTGTCGCGAACCCCAGGGACTTTGTCTTCAAGGAGCTGGAATCGCCGTCCTTGCCGCGCGTCCTGGGCGAAGTCGATCTGGCCCTGATCAACACCAATTATGCGCTGGACGCCAAGCTTAATCCGCAGTCGGACGCCCTGATCATCGAAGGCCCGGACAGTCCGTATCTCAACTATCTGGTAGCGCGTCCGGACAACAGGGACGATCCGCGCATCAAGGCGCTGGCGACGGCATTGACGTCGCAAAAGGTCCGGGACTTCATTGCCGCGACCTATAAGGGGGCGGTCATCGCCGCGGTGTGAATTTCCGCGCCTGGTGAAAATCCACTGAAACCTGGGAGTCGATCGGGAAATCCGATTCATATCTCGTTAACGATCATGCTAACCTTGGGACACTGAGTCGCAAGTTGGGAGTATGATGCGTGGCGCAAACCAATTCGAATTCGCATCTTCCGTACGCCATCAGGTACATGGCGCGATTGCAGGAACAGGCCGCCCAGGCCGGCACATCGCATGGACTGCCGGCGGATCGCCTGGAAAAGTGCGCGGTGCATTTGCGGGTCACCGCGCAGTCGATCGACCGGGCAAACCAGAAGTCGGGAGATTCGGAGGCTGGTGTCGTGACGCAGAAGATCAAACTCCTGAATTTCCTGCGCCAGCAAAAATAGCTCGTATCTGTGATGGCGGCTGTCTGAATAAGCCGGTGGATTTTTCATCCTGCCTGACAAGGCATTTTATTTCCCATAACCTTTATTATGCGATGAATATATGTAGCCGGGTGGATTCCAGTTTGAAGTGCGACTTGTCTTAGTTTTCAATGCCCTACGGGCAT
>CBIHPL010000142.1:0-8119 GCA_966212005.1 uncultured Asticcacaulis sp. | reverse complement strand
GTGGGTGTTGAAGAGTGTCCGGCTGACGGTGCTGGGAAAGTAAGAGTTTTGTTCCCTTGGCCCTCCCAATGTATGGGGAGGGGGGACCGCAGCTTGCTGCGGTGGGCGGGGCTAAACCGGCCTTGGATCGCGGATAGGGTTCCAGATTATCTTTCAACCCTTCGCCGTTGGCGCCAGCGTGTGCTCATCATGCGCGTCGGCCCCGCCCACCGCCTGACGGCGGTCCCCCCTCCCCGTGAACGGGAAGGGCGAAGTAAGCCCTCTGTCAAAACTGATTAAGCCTCGTTGGCGTACAAACTATAGCCCAGTGCCTCGACGACCGGCGCGATCTGATCGAACCATGGCGACAACTGCCGTTCATAGTGCCGCCAGCGGCTGACCGAGCGGTCGTTCAACGGCTTCGACACCTGGGCATAGGACGGCGTCGGGGCGTGGCGGCGGTTTTCATGGAAGCGCAAGGTTGCGTCGTCGAAGCTCAGGCCGCACCAGTCGAGCACCTGCCGCGTCACGGCTTCCTGATCGGCGATGAAGGCCTCGTAATGCACAGTCAGCGCCGGGTGCTCGAGCACTTCGTCATAGTGCGTCGTCAGATCATGCATGGTCACCATGTGACGAATGATGCTGTCGATCGCATAGCCGCTGTTGTGGCCGTGGGTCAGGTTGTGCGACAGCATCGAGACCGCGACGTCCAGAGGATGGCGGACCATGCGGATGATCGGTGCGTGGGGGAAAGCCAGCCGGATCAGCGGCAGGTGGGCGTCGTTCAGCGGCATCTTGTCCGTGAACAAGGGCTTTGCATCGCGTGTCACGCCATAGGTCTCGGCGCGGCCGAGATAGTGGTCGCGCATCAGGCCGGGGATGTGGTGATAGTCTGCGGCTTCGATATGCGCCAGTTGCACGGGAAAGCCTTCCTTGCCCGGCAGGACGTTTTCGATCAAGGCACGCCATTCGTGGACGAACGGCAGCTCGCCGCCGGCAGCCACATCCGGGTGGCTGTTGAGCATCTGCTCGATCATGGTCGTGCCCGAGCGCGGGAAGCCCAGAATAAAGATCGGCTGCGGCCCCGGACGCACACTGGCGCGCGGCAGGCGGGCAAGCGTCTCGCGCGTGAACACCGCCTTCAGCGCGGTGGATTCGGCCTCGACCTGCGAGGCGTCATACTGCGCGCCCATTTCGCGCGCCAGCCGCGCCTTGGCCTGGACAAAGCCCGTCCATGCTTCTTCGTGCCGCTCCAGTTTGTCGAGCAGGCGGGCGCGGTCGAGTTGCGCGGCGGCGCTTAAGGGGCCGCGTTTGTCGATCAGGTCAAGCGCGTCCTTCACCTTGTCGCTGTTGCTTAAGTAAAGCGCGCGCAGCAGCGTAAAATCCTCGCCTGTCTTCTTGCCGGCCTGTTCGGCGCGGTCGAGCCACAGCCAGGCATTGATCATATCGCGTCTTGCCTCGTAGACGCGCGACAGGTGGGCCATGGTCATGGCCTGCGGTTCCATCCGGCACGATTGCAGCAGCAGCGGCTCGGCCTCGTCGAGCCGGCCTTGATTATACAGGCAGAGCGCCAGGTTGATCAGCAGTTGCGGGTGTGGACCGGCCAGCTCCAGGGCGCGACGATTATGAAACTCGGCCGCCGGCAGGTCGTCCTTTTCACCCAGGATGACGGCCAGTTGCAGGTGGGCCTGCGGATCGTCCGGTCGGGCGATCAGAGCCTGGCGGGCGGCGGTCTCGGCCCCCTTGCGATTGCCCATGCCATGCAGCAATTGCGTCAGGTCGTGCAGCGCCCACGGGCAGGCGGCGTCATAGCGGATCGCCTGGCGCATGGCCTCTTCGGCGCCCTTCATGTCGCCGCGTGCCTGAAGGATAACGGCCTTCAGTTCCAGGGCGTCGAGATCGTCGGGATGTTCTTTCAGGCGCATGCCGCACAGGCTTAGCGCCGCCGAAAAATCGCGGGCCTGATAGGCCTGTCGGCCGCGAAGCACCAGGGGGTGTGCGACCGGGGTGGGTTGGAGCAGAGACAAGGGACGCGCCTCACGGAACCTGTAAATACCACGGTTACACTAGGCAGATTCCCTGGAATGCTCAAGCCTTGCTTGCAGGTGTGGATCCGGTCTTCGAAAACGGTAATCCGAACAGCGGCCGTAGCGGCACTATCGCCCGGACGATCAGGTAGCTGAGCCAGCACCCCGCGGTGGTGGCGATGACCAGTATCGTGGCTTCCACGACGACGGGCAAATGTAACAGATTGAGATTATAGGCAAAAACGACGATCAGGGTCTGGTGGACGATGTAGAAGGGAAAGACGGCTTCGGTCAGGGTCCGGCGAAGGGGGCCGTCGGCGTTGGCGAGGTGCCTGCGGGCAAACCCCAGCAGGGCGAACATCATGAAGACGGCCTGGCAGGCTTCGGCGAGGGTGCCGATCACCCAGGCGATTTCCAGCGGCCACGGCAGGGCGTTCGCATAGTAGAGATGGCGCAGCCAGCTTACCGCCGCATAGGCAATCAAACCTGTGACGAGGCTCAGCCAGCGAGACCTGGCCGCAATGTCGAACAGGCGATCGAAACGCGCAGCCAGTGCCCCTAGCAGGAAGAAACCGAAGGAATGGGTATGGACTGTCCAGTCGCCGACCAGCGCGTGGGTGTCTTCGAAGCGCGGTTGCACGACGCTTTGCGCAAACCAGTAGAGCGCAATCGGAATGGCGAAATAGACGGGGGCGGGCAGGCGTGTCGCCCAGCCAAGCGGAATGCGTTTCAGCACCGGCCACAGGACAGCGAAGATCAGGCTGTAGACCAGCAGATAGGCGACGTACCACAGGTGGTTCCAAGTCGGCACGGTCAGACAGCCGTCCTTGTCGCACCAGTCGAATAGCCGGTCAGGTACTTGCCGTAGAAGTCGAGATAACCGCCGTTGAAGTGAATATCGGAGACGATCTCGTAGTAGCTTTGCGGGGGTACGATCACCAGCATGCCGAACAATAGCGGCCAGAACAGGCGGGTAAAGCGGGAGCCGGCCAGACGCAGCGTTCCAAGCTTTTGCGCCAGGAAGACGGTCGCCACGCCCGAGATAAAGAAGAGCAGGTCCAGCCGCCATGGATTGACCAGCAGCATCAGCGGTTCAATAGCCTTTCCGGCATGGTCGCTTTTCACGTGCCACCCCCAGGTCACGTAAAACATACCAATATGGTAGAAGATCAGCAGGCCAAAAGCGATGATGCGCAGCCAGTCGAGGTCATGGCGGCGGGTGGTGGACGTGGTCATGAGATACTCCCGAATGAGCCTCTCTCCTGACATGCTGTTCGATTTGCGCTAAGCTCGGAGACACGAACGGATTTGAGGCTGGGATGAACGGGGACACGGCTGGGACAGGCGGCGGACGGGCGGGGACGAGTGGGGACGGCTTGCCGTCGAAGCGATTCCCGGTGCTGTGGCTGGTGCTTTCCGCCTTCCTTATCTTCGTTTGCAGCGTCAACGTTTCGTCTATCCTTATCGAGACGTCGCCTGGGGAACGCAACTTCCATATCTGGGAGCCCATGCTGTGGGAAGGTTCCAGCGTCGTTGCTATCCTTGCCCTGTTTCCTGTGATGTGGCTGGCTTACTGGCGCCTGCACTGGCGTGGCCGGCCGCTGTGGCAGTCATTTGCCGTTCATGCCGTTATCGGCGTTTTATTCTCTCTGGCGCATATCGGCATCATGGTCGTAATCCGCATTGCCGGCTATGCCTTGGATGGCGCCCGCTACGATTTCGCTCAAGGTGACCTGGGCCTGCAGATCATCTACGAAATGCGCAAGGACGCCATCACCTACGCCGTCCTGTTCACCGCATGCTGGGTTCAGGACCGTCTGATGACGCGGCCGGTAGCGTCACCCGCGCCCGAGCTGCTGGAAGTGAAGGCCGATGGCCGCACCGTCTATCTCGATCCAGCCGAGGTGCTGGCGGTGGAGGCTGCCGGCAACTATGTCGAGTTGCATCGTGTCGGGATCGACAAGGCGCTGTTGGTCAGGGGTACGCTCAATCAGTTCGAGGCGCAGCTGAAACCGCATGGCTTTGTGCGCGTGCATCGTTCGCGGCTGATCAATCGCGGGCGCATCGCGGGCTTCGAAGGTACGCCGTCGGGCGACCTGCGCATCCGCATGACCGATGGTCGCGAGATCTTCGGCAGCCGCCGCTATCGCGAGAATTTGGAAAGCAAGGCGGCTGTGGGTCGGGCGTAAAGGCTTAGCATTTCACATACTTTGTGCCTGGGAGTCATATGCTAGTCTCCTTATCGTATAGCGGTCCGCGTCGCCCTGATTTCGGTAAGTGATGAAATCGAAAGCCGGTACGCCTGTTTCAGACGGGAGTGGAGTTGGCAACACCAGATAGGCGAAAAAGGACTCGACAGTTCAACGAATTCGCGCACCATAACGTTGTTGCCCGGCGGAGAACCGATTTGCCATCGGCCCGGTCTGGTCATGCACCTTGCCCCACGATACCGCTCCTCGACCATGCGTGGTTCGTTGAGCGACCGTCCGGGGATGGCACTCGGTGAACTGCCCATCCTGCGGCCGCAGGGGAAGGCGGGCCTTATTGGAAACGGGAGGCAAATCCGTTAAGCCAACGCGAAATCCGCAACCTTTTAGGCTGCGTCGCGACGTGGTCTTAGGATTTTCGACATGAAAACCCCAAGACTTACTGTGAACGTTAACGTGACGGTCAACTTTGATGCGGCTCAGGGACTTAAGTGGACCTATCGCTTCATCCTGGCACTGATCGCCATGTGCCTGTTTCACTAGTCGATGGGCGGTCGGGTTCTACCCGACCGCCTTTTCGTTTCAGGTTGCGCTCGCAGGCATTTACTGATCGCGGTAATTACTGCCGCTCAGGCTCTGCCCAAACTATCTGCACGGATAATCTGTGTGCATCTGTGTAATCTGTGGACTAATCTAAGGCCGAAGTCGCGCGCGAAAGCTTAGCCGTTAAAGCGCGACTTCCGTGCCTTTTACGTGTCGTGCGCAAAGCGCGCTTCAGTGCCCGTCCGCAGTTATACCTCAATCTCAAACAGAAACGGCGGGTTCCGAAGACCCCGCCGTGAAATTACTTCTTGGTGATACGGTCGAAGACGCCACCGTAATCGAACTGTTCCTTCTGGACCTTGGCCCAGCCGCCGAAGTCCTGGATCGTCGCCAGCTTGGTCTGCGGGAAACGGTCGGCATACTTGGCAGCCACGGCCGGGTCGGTCGGACGGTAATAGTTCTGCGCCACGATCTCCTGACCTTCGGGGCTATAGAGATAGTTCAGATACTCCTTGGCGACCTCAGCGGTGCCCTTCTTGGCGACAACCTTGTCGACGACCGCGACCGGCGGCTCGGCCAGGACGGAAACCGACGGCACGACGATCTCGAACTTGCCCTTGCCCAGCTTGTTGACCGACAGGTGGGCTTCGTTTTCCCAGGCGATCAGCACGTCGCCGACGCCGCGTTCGACGAAGGTCACGGTCGAGCCGCGCGCGCCGGCGTCGAGCACCGGTACATGCTGGAACAGCGTCTTGAGGTATTCTTCAGCCTTGGCGTCGCTGCCATAGGTCTGTTTCGCCCAGGCATAGGCGGCCAGGTAGTTCCAGCGCGCACCGCCCGACGTCTTGGGGTTCGGCGTGATGACTTCGACGCCCGGCTTTACCAGGTCGCCCCAGTCCTTGATACCCTTGGGATTGCCGGCCTTGACCAGAAAGACGATGGTCGAGGTGTAGGGCGACGAATTGTGCGGGAATTTCGTTTGCCAGTCCGCACCCAGCAGGCCCGACTTCTGCGAAATGGTGTCGATGTCGCCGGCCAGGGCCAGGCTGACGACGTCGGCGTCGACGCCGTCGATGACCGCGCGCGCCTGGGCGCCGGAGCCGCCGTGGGACTGGCGGATCGATACGGTCTGGCCGGTTTTGGCCTGCCAGTGCTTCACGAAGGCGGCGTTATACTGTTCGTACAGTTCACGCGTCGGATCGTAGGAGACATTGAGCAGCTCGACCGCGCCCCCCTTGGCGGCGGGCTTCTGGCCGCAGCCGGCGGCGGTAAGCGCGATGGCGGCGAAGCCGAGAAGAATGGTTCTGCGATGCATGAGATGTGTCCTCTTTGCGGGCGCCCGGTTTTGATCGGGCCGGAGACTAGGGCAAAATCTCCGGCCGCACTACGTAAATTGATGGGTCAGAAGCTCTTGCGAACCGTGACGCCAAAGGTGCGGGGATCGCCCGGCTGGCCGTAGATGGCGCCGGAATTGCCCTGCTGGATGGTGAGGATCGTCAGATACTCTTCGTCGAACGCATTCTTGATCCAGAGATAAGTATCAAGGCCGTTCGGCGTGCGGTAGCCGAGCCGGAAGTTGGCGACCGTCGAAGCTTCGACAACAGCGTACTTCGATACCGAAGCGTCCGAGTTCCAGTCCGAACGGTAGTTGGCGTCGCCGCTCAGGTATGCCTGGCCGTCGATACCGTTGAACGGCGCGTCGATGGTGTAATCGAAGCCGACGGCGCCGGCCCATTTGGATACGCCCGGCAGTTGCGTGCCCGACAGATCGACGATCGAATTGCCCGAAGCCTGCAGCTCCAGCGGAGCAGGAGCATTGGCAAAGGAGGCGTATTTGCCGTCCGTATAGGCCAGGGCGCCGTAGAAGCTGAGATTGTCGGTCGCGCGGAAGCGGCTGTCGACTTCGAAGCCGTTGACCTCGACCTTCTCGGCGTTAGCGAGATAGCCGCGAACAGAGCCCAGGCCGGAGTCGACGACGTTGGCCTGATAGTCCTTGATTGCGGTGGTAAAGGCCGCGACGTTGACCGTGGCGCGGCGATCGAAGAATTGCGATTTCAGGCCGACTTCAAAGGCATCGACCTCTTCCGGACGCAGCACGGCGCTGGCAAGCAGCGGATTACCCGAAGCATCGGTCGGGATGCCGGCCGCGTTGATGCCGCCCGACTTGAAGCCCTTGGAGTAGCTGGCATAGGCGAGCACGGTCGGAG
Source organism: uncultured Asticcacaulis sp. (assembly GCA_966212005.1). Taxonomy (GTDB): domain Bacteria; phylum Pseudomonadota; class Alphaproteobacteria; order Caulobacterales; family Caulobacteraceae; genus Asticcacaulis. Next base: position 1,156 of record CBIHPL010000142.1, on the reverse strand, counting down.
TGAAGTTATACGACACGCTCAACAGGCCGGACGGCTTGGAGTCTTCAAGCTCGGCTGTGTAGGAATAGGTGCGCGAAATGCCGTTCTTGGCGGCGATCAGGGCAGCGTTCGTCGTGGCAAGTCCGCCCGTCGCGACCTGTTCGTAGATCTGGCTCTTCTTTTCGGTGGTGTAGCGCAGGCCGGCAGTGACGCTTAAGCGTTCGGTGGCCTTCCAGGTCAACTGACCGAAGGCCGCCAGCGAATCGGCGTTCGATACGGCGTGGATTTTTTGCTCGTAGCCGTCGAGCAGGTTGGTCGGGACGGCGACGGCCGGCGTGCCCGTCGTATTGCCGATCAGCCAGCGGGCGGCGTCCGCGCCCCACGCCTCGGTGCCGTTGGTTTCGACGCGCTGCGTGAAGGCGTAAAGGCCGACGACCCAGTTGATGGCGCGGTCGCCGTCCGATGCCAGGCGGAATTCCTGGCTGAGCTGGCGCTGTTCCGAAGGGTTGGATGAACGGGTGCGAATCTTCAGCGCGGTATAGTCGCGGTCGTTCTGCGGCCACCAGTTCCACGCACGGTGGGCGGTGATCGAGGTGAAGGTAACGTCGCCCAGGTCCCAGTTGACGGTCGCCGAATAGCCTTTCACGCGCTGCTTGGCCTGGATCTCGCCATCGACGTCGACCAGGCGGTCATAGACGTTGCGGGATGCCGGGTTATAGCCGGCCTGTGCGGCCAGATAAGGGAACTGACGGTTGGGATTGCGCAGGGTCGCGCCGTCGCGCACGAAGCCTTGCGTATTGGCTTCGGGATCCGACAGGGCATAGTCGGCGCTGAGCTTGACATTGAGGTTGTCAGACGGCGTGAACAGCAGATGGCCGCGCAGGATGTGGCTGTTCAGGTCGTTCTGCTTGGTCTTGGTCGTGACGTTGTAGAGAACGCCGTCGCGGCGTGTGGAGCCGAACACGATGCGGCCGGCCAGCTTGCCGTCGATCAGCGGTCCATTGATCATCGCCTTGGTCTGGACGAAGTTTTCGCTGCCCAGCGACACTTCCAGGTTGGCTTCCGGGGTAAAGGTCGGGGCGCGGGTGATGATGTGGATGGCGCCAGCCGTTGTATTCTTGCCGAACAGGGTGCCTTGCGGACCACGCAGGACTTCGATGCGCTCGACATCGACCAG
>CBIHPL010000141.1:0-8135 GCA_966212005.1 uncultured Asticcacaulis sp. | reverse complement strand
GACACGCGCATCGCCGCCAATCGTGGCCGCCTCGCCCTGGCCTATGGCCCGCTGGTCTACAATGTCGAACGCGCCGACCAGCCCGACATCGAAAAGGCATTGGGCGATGGTCCGCTCAAGGCGGAATGGAAGCCGGACCTGCTGGACGGTGTCATCGCCATCACCGGCAAGTGGGCGGACGGTTCGCCGATGCTGGCCGTGCCGAACTATGCGCGCATGAACCGCGTCGGCCAGGCGGCGGACATCGGCACAGGCGATGTCGATTTCGCACCGGGCGCCACGACGCCCGTCGCCCAGGCCGAGGTCGGACCACGCGTCCGCTTCACCGGCTTGCAGTCGCAGGTCTGGATAAAGGGACGGGCGTAAGCCTGGAATTGGGGCGAAAGATGATGATCCGTATACTGACGGCCTTCGCGTCGATAGCGTTTCTGACGATGTCTCCGCTCGCCGTGGCGCAGGATATGCCGGCTCAGGAAGACGACTTCAACCCTACGGTAATCACCGTAACTGCGTCCGGTACCTTGCGCGACCTGGCGGACAAGGCCGGATACAAGGGCACGGCCGGGGCCGAATATTTGTTTGTGGTGCCTGAGGGTGTGAACATCCTCGGTGCCGCCGGCGGCAAGAATGGAAAGCCCGATGGAGGGCCGGCCCTGGTCAGCGGTCGGTGGCCGGAAGACGCGGAAGTCTGGCTGCTGATCCGCGGCAATGTCTATGGTGGTGGCGGACGCGGCGGTAATGGCGGCACACCGGCTTCAACCGACGGAGGCAGGGGTGGTGACGCCATAGTCGCACAGGCGCCGATAACGATCACCGTCCTGAAAACCGGTTCGATCAAGGCCGGCGGCGGCGGCGGTGCGGGTGCCGAAGCCGCGCCCGGTCTGGGCGGCAGCGGCGGAGGTGGCGGTTTTCCGAACGGGGACCCCGGGTCCGGCGGAAGTCCCGAACCCAGCGGAGACGGTCTGTTTACCGGGGGCGACTGGGGACGGGCCGGGACCCTGGCCGGCGGTGGCCTGAGCGGCCGGCGCGGCAATCCCGGCGGCAAGGGCGGCGATGCCGCCATGCCAGGACAATCAGCAACGCGTACAGGCGGTGCGGCCGGAAATGCCATCCGCAAGAACGGTCATGACGTGGTGATCTTAAGCGGCGGCCAGGTTTACGGCGAGAGCTATTAGATACTTATCGGTTGACTTTGGGTAGGGCGACTGCACATTCGCTTCGCAGGCGCGAAAGAGCCGAAATGGCCGACGCGCCTGATCCATATAAAAAGCCTGCTTAAGGATCTCCAATGCCAACCACACTTGCCACCTATCTGAGCGACCGTCCTGCTCTGCCCGCCAGCCTGAAAACCCTGATCGGCCTGTTGGCCGAGACCTGCGCCGTCATCGGCCGCACGGTCAACCTGAGCGCAATCAACGACCTTCAGGGGGCTTTGGGTCAGGAAAACGTCCAGGGCGAGGAGCAGAAGCAGCTCGATGTCATCGCCAATGACATCATGATGGAAGAGGCACGCTGGCAAGGGACGGTGCGCGGCCTGGCGTCCGAAGAGATGGAAACCCACGTCGGTTTCGATCGTGGCGACTATCTGCTGATCTTCGATCCGATCGACGGTTCCAGCAATGTCGATGTCAATGGCGTCGTCGGCACCATCTTCTCGGTGCTGAAGGCGCCGCAGGGCGATCTGTCCGAAAGCGATTTTCTGAAGCCCGGCCGTGAACAGGTCTGTGCGGGTTATGCGGTCTATGGTCCCCAGACGATCCTGGTCCTGACGACAGGCGACGGTGTGGCGTCATTCACGCCGGATGAAAGCGGCCAGTGGGTCCAGACGAAGGCGGCGATGTCGATCCCGGCTGCGACGCGCGAATTCGCCATCAACATGTCGAACCATCGCCACTGGCACGCCGGTGTCCGCCGCTATGTCGACGAATGCGTGGAGGGCAAGGACGGGGCCCGCGGTGTCGATTTCAACATGCGCTGGCTGGCCTCGATGGTCGGTGATGTCCATCGGATTCTTACGCGCGGAGGCATCTTCATGTATCCGGGTGATGTCAAACGCCCGAACGGCAAGCTGCGGCTGATGTACGAAGCCAATCCGATCGCCATGCTGATCGAGCAGGCCGGCGGCAAGGCGACCGATGGCACGAAGCGCATCCTCGATATCCAGCCGACCGGCCTGCATCAGCGCACCGGCGTGGTGCTGGGATCGGCTGAAGAGGTCGCGCGCGTGGCGGAGTACAGCCGGTAATTTTATCCGGGACTTCGTACGGAAAGGGAGGATTCCTTCATCGTCGTCTGGTATGACGGTTACCGAACCGGCCCGATAATATCCGCTTCGACGATACTGAGGATGTGGCCGGTCTTTACCTTCTCGGCGCCGGTCGAAGCGCCCTGGCGGTCGCTGGTCACTTCGATGATCTTGCCAAAGGCATCACGGTCCTGGGTCGGGCCGGTCAGTTCGATACGCAGGCTCTTCGCTAGCTGCGGCGTCCAGCGCAGATCGACATAGCCGAGCGACTTGGCCGGCGTGCCGTCATAAACCGTCTTGCCGTCGAGCGTGATGCGGACGGGGTATGAGCGCACGCGCCAGCCGGTCATACGCAACGACACGGCGGACACGGTCTGCGGATTGCCAAGGTCGTATTCAATCCATGCCTTGCCGTCTGTGCCATCGCTGTTCCAGATGGTGGCTTCGTTGTCGTCGCGCGAGTTGGCGGCATCGGCTGCATTCGATCCGGCGGTAATGCCGGCGACCGTCACGCTGCGCTGCCAGTCGTTGTAGGACGTACCCGCGGGCGTCGGACCGCGCTTGAGATTGACGGGTTGCGCGTCCTCGGCAAAGACTGGCGACAGGCCATCCTTGACGGCGATCGCCTTGCTGGCGGTCTTTACCGTCGCGGATTTCAGGCCGTCGGCCGAGGCGGTGAGGGTGACCTTGCCCGCCTTGGTGGTCGAGCGGATCAGCACGCGGTTGACGCCGCCTTCTACGGGCAGGCGCGTCGCCAGCACATAGTTGGTGGATGTCTTCTTGTCTGGCGCGCTTTCGTCCTGGGCGATGCCGCCCTTCCAGACGGCGGCGCCGTCCAGCTTGAAGTCGATGGCGTTGAAGGCGGTCGGCACGCGGTTGCCGTCCTTATCCACCACCTCGACATCGACCAGCATCAGGTCCATGCCGTCGGCAACAAGGCCGCGTGGTCCCATCACCGGCGTCAGCTTGATCGCTGCCGGTGCACCCGCCGTCTTGCGCACGTCTTCGGAGGATTTGCCGTCGGCATAGGTCGCGACGGCTTTCAGTTCGCCGGGCGCATAGGCGACGTTTTTGAAGGTGAACAGGAAGCCGTCCGACTTTTCGCCCTTGCCCAACGACTTGCCATTGACGAACAGTTCGACGCTGTCGCCGTTCGACGCGACGAAGATGTCCTTGGCGGTGCCGGATGGGTAGTTCCAGTGGCCGATAATGTGGGTGTGGCGGCCTTCGGCATTGACCCAGCCGTCCCACATCACCTTGTGGACCCACAGGCTGTCCTTGGGCAGGCGCACGGCGTCGACTTCGCCCGAACGGCGGTAATTGTTGTCGCCGCGGAAGTGCGAATTTGAGTCGGTAAAGCCGATATTGACGCCGCCGGCGCTGACCCGCTCGCCCGATCCCGGCCGGTACTGATAAAAATCCCACCAGCGCTTGATGTTCTCGACCGCGATTGATTCTATATTGCGGTTATAGGCGGGGCTGTCCCTGTGGAAGGGCGGGGTGAAATCGTCCTGGTAGGCGCGGGCGGCTTCGTCGCGCGAATATTCCGTCGCCCACATCGGCTTGGACTTCGACTTGTTGATGTACAGCATCTCGCCGCCATATTCGGCGATGGATGATCCCATCATCTCGCGCGAGCCGATGGCGCGGCCGCCATGCGGATCATATTGATCGCGCACAGCCTTCATCTTCGCCATGTGGTCTTCGGTGATGCCCTTGTTGCCGCTTTCGTACAGGATGATCGACGGATTGTTGCGGTTATAGATGATGGCGTCGCGCATCAGGTCGACCCTGAGATCGAAGCGGCGGTCCTGGGGATCGCCCTCGCTGTCGCCGGCCGGCATGGCCTGCAGCAGGCCAAGGCGATCCGCCGACTCGATCTCCTGCTTGCCCGGCGTGACGTGCATCCAGCGCACCAGGTTGCCATTGCCTTCCAGCATCATGTTGTTGCCGAAGTCCGATATCCAGGGCGGCACGGAAATGCCGACGCCCGGCCATTCGTTGGTCGAGCGCTGGGCATAGCCTTTGAGCACCAGAACGCGTCCGTTCAGCGTCACCTTGCCGTTGCTGAAGTCCGTGGCGCGGAAGCCGGTGCGGGTATCCACGGCATCGATGGCCTTGCCGTTTTCCTTGAGCGCCGTCGTCACCGTGTAGAGGTAGCCATAACCCCAGCTCCAGAAGTTGAGATTACCGACGCGCTGTGCGGCCTTCAGCGTTGCGGTCTGGCCGGCCTTGATCGTCTGCGCACCGCCATCGAAGGCCGCGACGCGCTTGCCGTCGAGATCGCGGATTTCGACGCTGTAGGTCAGGGTGCGGTCGGAAGCCGAGTCGTTCTTCACTTCGGATTCGGCGGTGACGGTAGCTGACTTGCCCCCGATATCGTAGTCCGAACCATAGACATAGACGCCCGTCGTATTTAGCGACGACCACAAGGGCAGGGTCTGATAGACGCCGCCGGTCAGGTGCAGGGTCACCGATTTGTTGATGCCGCCATAGTTGGCGTAAAAGTTCCTGTCCGACCACTGATAGCGCGTGCCGGTGGCGCGTTCCCTGGCCGCCCAGTCATTGTCGACGCGCACGGCGATGACGTTGTCGCCGGCCTTCAGCGCTTTCGAGATGTCGAAGCCGAAGGCCATGACGCCGTTTTCATTAAAGCCGATCTTCTCGCCGTTCACCCAGACATCGGCGACATGGCGCACGCCTTCGAATTCGATCAGCACGTGCTCGGGCTTTGCCCCCGCCGGCAGCTTGAAATACTTGCGATACCAGGTGATACCGGTCGACAGATCGTGGATGTCCCTGGCGAAGGCCTCTTCTTCGTTGAAGGCGTTGGGCAGGGTGACGGTTTTCCATGCCTTGTCGTCGAATACGGTGCCGGAGGCCAGGGCATCATCGCCCGTCTTCATCTTCCAGCCCTGATCGAAACTGAAGCTTTGGCGGGGCGAGGCAACCTCGGTCGAGGCGCGATGCCCCAGGGCTGGGGAGGACAGCAGGAGGGCCGCGGTGGAAAGCAGAAAACCTGTTTTAAAAGCGCGCATGACACCCCCAAGGCGGCCCGAAGTGGCCTGACCATTTTTTGTGATCCTTAACGCAAGGCTGGCAAATGATCAAGATTGATCCGACCAATTATGCAATAATGTGCGCAAAATTGATTGATACGATTGTCTTTCACAGCAGGTTCGGCAAGGTCGGCGCTTCAGCGCTGTGGTCTATGATTACCAGAGATTTAAGATATAGAGGGGTGGCGGTTAAATGGTCATTTGACGAAATACTTTATTTGTATAATCGTGATAAGGTTAGGCGAGCTAGGGGCAGCCAAAGTGGAATAAATGCTGAATCCATTCCGTGGTACGGGTTTCAATGTTTACACCGCCATGTCGCCGGTCGGCATGGTCCTAGTTGCATTTCTTCTTTGCCTGGCCTCGGTTTCGGTGCCCAAGGACCATTATGAGCTCATCATGAATGAGCCGAACATCATGTCCGGGAACTGGAAAATGGTCTCGGCCTATGGGCTGGCCTGCCTTTGCTTCCTGGGTGGCTTCTTCCTGCTGGGCGGAAACTCGCAGAACCGCCGGCTGTCGGAAATCGCCAATGCCCGTGCTGCCCGGACCGCTTCGACCCAGAACAAGCTTTATCACATTCCGCCGCTGATCGCCGTCGCCGCGCTGAACGCCGTTTCGATGCTGATCATTCTCAAGAACACGCCGGGCCTGATCAACCTGGTCATGAGCGGTGAGGGCGAGGCGGCAAAGCAGGTCATCGATACCACCGGCGGTCTGGCGGGCGTCCAGCCTCTGCTTCTGGCCGGGATCTGGTGGGCCATGGGGCGGCATCTGACCATATTCGATAACCTGAAAACCCAACCTGCCAGGATATCGGCGCTGGTCATCGCGGCCTCGCTGTTTATCGCTGTCCTCTTTTCGATCATCAAGGTGGCGCGATACGAAGTGATCCCGTTGCTGATCGGATCGCTGATCGTCTACCTGGTCGTCGCCATTCGCCGCAAGCAGGTGAATATGCGTCAGCTTTTCGTATTCGCCGCCAGTGCCGCCGTGGCGGTTCTGGTCATCTTCATGGCCTTCTCGATGATCCGCGGCCATACCAGCGACTACCAGATGCAGAAGTCGCTCTATGGCTATGGGCCGACAGCCTTCAACCATTTCGCCGCCGTCATCGACGGCCGGCTGACCTTCCCCTATGCGGGCACCGGCACCTATACCTTCAGCTGGCTGTCAAACCCGCCGTTCATTCACAAGATCGTCGATTTCCGCAGCATGTTCGGGCTGCCGGACGCGACCGAAGTCTTCCAGACCGAGTTCGATGCGTCGCGCAATGCCGGCCTGGCGCGCAGCTACAACTGGGTCACCGCCGTTGGTTACTACTATCAGGACTGGGGACAGGGCGTGTACCTGTTCATGGCGATCATGGGCGCCCTGGCGTGCATTCTGTGGAAGCAGGCGCTGAAAGGCGGCACGGCCGGCCTGGTGCTCTATCCCTTCATGGCTTCGACCATCCTCCTGTGGTGCGGCTATGCCGGTTTCACCAAGCCGACCCTGATGACCTATCTCATGGCCGTGGCCGGACTGTCGCTGTACGACCTGTTCTTTGCCCGTCGCCGTCGCAACGACCTGCAGGAAAGCGTTGTCGCGCGCGGCAATATGCAGGAACAAAGGCAGCGCGAAAGGATCGCCCTGCACACCCGGCCGAACGCGCCCGCGCCCCGGCAACGTCCACGCCAATAGCGCCGCCTGAAAAACGGTCCTTGTCTACCGGCGCCGGTTGGTCATAGACTGGCCTCGCTGGGACAAAACACGCCGAAACGGCGGCAGGTGGAGGGTAACGTGCGCTCAAGGACAGGGTGTGCGCCGAACCGGCGTGAATTGCTAACCGCCGCGGCCGGCATGGGTATGCTGACGGCGGCCCAGGGATGGGCGGCGCCAATGTCCGGTAATCTGGCCGAGACCTTCATTCGCCCGCCTTTGGACGCGCGCCCCATGGTGCGCTGGTGGTGGTTCGGCCCCAACGTCGCGGAGGCTGAGCTCGTCCGCGAGATAGGCGTCATGAGGACGGGCGGATTCGGCGGGTTCGAAATCCAGCCCGTCTATCCGTTGTCCGTCGACGGCAATGTGCCCTACCTGTCCAGACCATTCCTCGACGCCTTAAGCCTTGCCAACCGTACCGGCCGTGCCGAAGGCCTGCGCGTCGACCTGACGCTGGGATCCGGCTGGCCGTTCGGCGGGCCGCACATTACGCCGGACCTGGCTTCGGCGCGGGTCAGACTGATCCGGCTGCCGCTCAAATCCGGGGAAGGCGCAGTCACCCTGGCGACGCCGTTCCAGCCGGGCGAACGGATCGTCGCCGCCTTTGTCGGCAAGGACGTCGAGACCGCGCAGCCGATAGAGATAGATCCTTCGGGTGTGCAGGCCCGGATCGCGACCCCGCCGGCGCCGACGCACCGGACCGTGTTCGTCGTCATCCGGTCGCCGACCGGCCAGATGGTCAAGCGCCCGGCCGTCGGCGCCGAAGGCTATGTGATGGACCATATGAGCGGCACCGCTGTGCAAACGCACCTGCGAGCGGTGGGTGACCCTCTGTTGCGCGCATTCGATGATGCGCCGCCCTATGCCATTTTCTCCGACAGTCTCGAAGTCTATGGCGTCGACTGGACCGACGACCTGCCGGCGGAGTTCCGCAGGCGGCGCGGCTACGACCTGATGCCGCACATGCTGAGCTGGTTCGAGGTCACGCCGGACAGTCCTGGCCTGCGCCGCGACTGGGCATTGACCCTGTCCGAACTGACCGAAGAGCGCTACCTGACGCCGATCGACGGCTGGGCCAGGCAAAAGGGAACGCAAGTCCGCTCACAGCCCTCTGGTCACCCTCCGGTCCG
>CBIHPL010000140.1:0-8154 GCA_966212005.1 uncultured Asticcacaulis sp. | reverse complement strand
AACCGCGATGAATACGTCGCATGGCAGGGCGCTATGGACGCTGTCGAACATCTGTTGAGCGGTTTCGACATCGATGCGTTTGACGCCCGGTGGTGTGGGCAGGGCAACAGGCCCCGACACAAGCGTGACTTCGGCGCCTTCGCGCGCCAGCCGGTCAGCTATGGCATAGCCCTGTTTGCCCGAAGACCGGTTGGTCAGGCCGCGTACCGGGTCTAGCGGTTCGAACGTTGGACCCGCAGTCAGCACGATCGTTTTGCCCTTAAGGCGCTGGCTGGCGGCCAGACGTTCCTGGATGGCGCCGAAGATCGTTTCCGGCTCGCTCATCCGGCCGAGACCGAATTCGCCGCAGGCCATGTCGCCTTCTTCGGGGCCGACAAACGTCACGCCGTCGGCGATCAACTGGCCCAGGTTTCGCTGGGTTGCCACGTGATGCCACATGCGGACATTCATGGCCGGCGCCATCAGGACCGGCTTGTCCGTCGCCAATAAGAGCGTGGTCGCGAGATCATCCGCCTGGCCCGAAGCTGCCTTGGCCATCAGGTTGGCGGTCGCCGGCGCGACGACGACCAGATCGGCCTGGCGCGACAGCATGATGTGCCCCATTTCGGTTTCGTCAGTCAGATCGAAGAGCTCGCGATATACCTTGTCGCCGGACAGAGCCGCGGCAGTCAGTGGCGTCACGAAGGCTTCGGCGGCCTTGGTCAGGACGACGCGGACATTCAGGCCGGCCTTCTTGATCAGGCGGATCAGTTCCAGCGACTTATAGGCCGCGATGCCGCCGCCGATGATCAGGAGAATGCGCTTGGGCTCGGTCATGGTGATCCTTTCGGCTTCGGGCGGTGTGTGCCATAGATGGGGCGTAGGGGGCAAGAATGACAGGTTTCAAAAAGCTCTGGCTGATTGCTGCGCTGCTTGGATTGGCAGCGTGCGATGCCGGGCCATCGGCGGTTCTCAAGGACGGTGAGGGCAAGGCAGCCTCATCGCCGGTTGCGGCAGCGTCTGCCGACGCCGCGCCTGTTTTTACCGACGACACTCCATCGTCAGCCGTCGCGCCGGAACAACCGCAGCCGGAAACGCCACATCAAAACGCGGGCGCGCCCAATTTCGGCAAGCCTTTGCCGATCGCTGCCGATCGCGCCGTCATCACCGCCACGCGCTATGGCGACTGGCCGCTATGGTCGTCCAACCGCAAATATTCGGCCGAAGAAAACGCCCGGTACCATTTCGAGCGCCACGGGCGGGAATTCGGCGCCAAATCGCTCGATGACTACATGGCCATGGTCCACGGCTTCATTCATGCGCCGCCCGACGGTACGCAGACGATCAATCGCAACAATGGCGACACGCTGTTCTATGATCCTAAAGGCAATGTCTTTGCGGTCATGACCAAGAAAGGTGCGCCCCGAACCATGTTCCGGCCGGACAATGGCGTGGCCTACTGGAACCAGCAGAAGATCATCGAGTCGGAACGTCGGACGATCCGTAAGGACGCGGAGTAACTACCTGACGGCCAGCCAGATCATCATGGCCAGTGACAAAATCGACGTCACCAGGGCGATATATCCGATAACGCGGCTGTGGCGCAGTTCGGCGCGCATATTGTCGTTGCTGGTTGTAATCACGGTCTCCGTCGCCGGTTCATCCAGCTTGCGGATCAGCTTTTCCAGCAGGCGTTTGGCTTCGCTGATCGGCGAGAGTTCACGCGAAATCCAGGCGCGTACCACGGGACGGGCGGCTTCCCACAGATTGTGTTCGGGATAGATACGGCGCGCCACGCCTTCGACGCTGACCATGGTCTTTTGCAGCAGGACCAGTTCCGGCCGCAGGTGCATGTCGAACTGGGCGGTGATCTCGAACAGCTGGGTCAGCAGTCGCCCCATCGACACCTCGGTCGCCTTTTGCCCCAGGACGGGCTCACCGACCGCACGCAGCGCCTGGGCAAAGCTGTCGACATTGTGGGTAAGCGGCACATAGCCGGCTTCGAAATGGACCTCGGCGACGCGCTTGTAGTCACGCTGCAGGAAGCCCCACAGCATTTCGGCCAGGTAGCGCCGCTCCTGCGGGCGCAGGCGGCCGATAATGCCGAAGTCGATAGCGATCAGCTGGGCCGGCGCCGCGACAAACAGGTTGCCTTCGTGCAGGTCGGCGTGGAAAACGCCATGATCGAGTGCCTGGGACAGGAAGGCGCGGATCAGGTTGTCGGCCGTTTCCTTGTGGTCCAGTCCCGGCAGCGCCAGGGCTTCGGGTTTGGAGAGCGGCGTGCCGTCGGCCCATTCGAGCACGATGACGCGGCGCGCCACCTGATGCCAGACGACCTTTGGCGCGCGCATATAGGGCGTGGCATTGATGATCTGGCCGATCTCATCGCACGCTGACGCCTCCAGGCGCAGGTCGAGCTCCAGCATCAGCGACTGCGCTACCGTCGCGACAAAGGCTTCGGGCTCAAGCCGCCGGGCGACCGGAGCCAGCTGGTGGATCAGCCGGGCGCTGAGGATCAGCATGGCGATGTCGGCGGCGATGACCTCTTCGATGCCGGGGCGCAGGATCTTGACCGCGACCTTGCGGCCATCCAGCAGGACAGCGCGATGCGCCTGTGCGATCGAGGCGGCCCCCAGCACTTCACCGAACTCGCTGAAGATCTCGCCCAAGGGCTTGCCGAGCGCCTCTTCGACCGAGGCAATGGCGACGCGTTCGGAAAACGGCGGCAGCCGGTCCTTGAGGTGGCTCAGATCCTCTATGAACTGTTTGCCGAAGATGTCGCCGCGCGTCGACAGGACCTGACCCAGCTTTATGAAGGCTGGTCCCAGCTCCTGTAGCGCCAGGGCGTAGCGTTCGCCGGGGCGCAAGGTGCTGCGGCGGGCGAAGAGCGCGCGCAGGAGGCCGGCAACAAAGCGCGGAAACGGCGGCAAAAGCGGCGACAGTTCCTTAGGGGCCAATGCGTCGTGGCGCAGCAGGACGAGGCCCGTGCGGAACATGCGCATCCATGAAGCGAAACTGGCCATCCGGTCGTGTGAGCTTACGCCCAGCCCTCATGCAGGGCGCAAATGCCGCCGGAAAAGTTGGTGTACCGGGCGTTACGGAAACCAGCCGTTGTCATCATGTCCTTCAGCGTTTCCTGGTTGGGGAAGCGCTGGATGCTTTCGACCAGGTACTGATAGCTGTCGCGATCGCCGGCGACCAGCCTTCCCATCCACGGAATGACGTTGAAGCTGTAGGCTTCGTAGATCTTGGCCACGGGCGTCGCGGTCGGGTGTGAGAACTCTAGGCAGAAGAAGCGGCCGCCCGGCTTCAGCACGCGGCGGGCTTCGTTCAACGCTACCTGCACGTCCGCGACGTTACGGATGCCGAAGCTGATGATGTAGGCGTCGACGCTGGCATTATCGATGGCCAGGCTCATGGCGTCGCCGACCGACCAGCTGAGTTCGGGCTCCGTGCCCTTTTCGCGGCCGGCCAGGATCATCTGTTCGTTATAGTCGATGACGCGGATTTCGACGTCCCTGGCATCGTAGCCGCGGCCTTTACGGCGTACCTTGGCGGCGCGCGCCATCCTGGCCAGCCGGCGTGCGATGTCGCCGGTGCCGCCGGCAACGTCGAGGATGACTTCGCCGGGCTGTGGATTGAGACGCGCGCAGGCGGCGTCCTTCCAGACATGGTGGACGCCCAGCGACATGACGTCGTTCATCAGGTCGTATTTTGGGGCAACGCGTGCGAAGACCTCGGCGACGCGCGACACCTTTTCGCGCGGGTCGAGGTCCCGGAAACCGAAGGGGGAGGTTGCGGTATCGGACATGGCCGCTGTTCTAACGGCAAAAGATTGAGAATGAAATACGTTTCGCGCAATGCGTCGTGTGACCCAGCGTCGCGGGCCGCTTTCTATTCCGCCTTGTCCGAGGCGCGGCGGAACGGTCCACGGTACTCGGGATTATTCCTGCGCCGGCGGTCGGGGCCGACATAGGTGCTCGACTTCACCCAGCCGCGTTCGTTGTTGATGACGCTCTTCATGCGGTCGATCAGCGCCTTGGCGGTCAGCGGCTTGGCGATGATTTCATTGACCCCGGCGTCGCGCGCCTCAAGCACATGGCGGCGGTCGGTGTGACCGGTCATCATGATGATCGGCACATAAGGGTGTGGGCTGTCCGAGCCCTTGCGCAGCAGCTTGGTGAATTCGAGCCCATCGAGCTGTTCCATCATCAGGTCGAGAACAATGACGTCGGGACGCCAGTCGCGTACGATTTCCAGAGCTTCGATGCCGTCCGAAGCTTCACGGATCAGCGTGATCCCCATCGACCGCAGCATGGTGCAGACGATCACCCGCATGTAGTGATTGTCATCGACCACGAGCACCATAACGCGCGCGAATTTGCTCAAAGGGCTTCAGGGCTCCGGCAAAGGAAATAATTGAAATACAAGGGGACGGAACACATCCCACATCAAATAACGCGACACTTCTATCTTATTTGCCGGAAACGTAAAACAAAGATTGATTCTCGCGCAATTCCGCGCTTCTCTCAGCGAAGTTAAGGCGTTGAGGGGCGGCTTGACCGCCCCTGCAGGCAGGGACATTTCCATGATCGACTGGCAAAACAGAACGCTCATCGCGAGCGCCGCAGCAGTGCTGATTTCAGGCTTCTGCGTCGGGTTTCTGACAGCCAAGGCCACCGATGGCGTATCGGGCAAGACCGATGCGGCGGCCGTCGCCGAAGCGCCCGGCAAACCCGCCACCGGTCTGTTCGGCAAGGTCCGCGACAAGAATGCCCGACGCGCCGGCGACGACAAGCCGTCCGGCTTCGACAGCTGGAAACAGCGCCTAGATACCTCCGGCGATACGCCCAAGGCCTGCGTCCAGTTCTCCAAACCGCTCGACCCCGCCAAGCCCTATGGCGATTTCGTCGTCGTCTCTCCCGCCCTGCCGTCCGCCCCGGCGGTTTCCGCCAGGGGCGATGAGCTGTGCGTCTCGGGCTTCGGCTTTACCGACCGCCGCATCACGCTTCTGAAAGGCCTGCCCGGCAAGGGCAGCGATGTCCTGAAGCAGAACCGCGACTTCGATTTCGCCTTTGGCGAAAAGCCGCCCTATGTCGGCTTCAAGGGCAATGGCGTCATCCTGCCGCGCGAAGAGGCCGACGGTGTGGCGATCGAAACTGTCAATGTCTCGGCCCTGGCGGTCGAGGTCTGGCACGTGTCGGACCGCAACCTGGTGCGCAAGAGCGTGTCCGCCCCCGATCCGACGCCTGAGGGCGACTACGACTACAGCTGGGGCGAGGACTCCGCCGACGATATCGGTGTCAAGATCTGGACCGGCAAGATGGCGGTCAAGACCGGCAATGGCGAACGTGTCACGACCGTCTTCCCGCTGGGCGCGGTACTGAAATCGCTGAAGCCCGGCGCCTATGTCGTCAAGGTGCGCGACGGTTCCGGCGGCCGCGACAAGAAGGAATACGACCAGCCGGCCCAGGCGCGGCGCTGGATTCTCTACACCGACATGGCGCTGACGACCTACAAGAGCCCGAACGGTCTCGATGTCGTGGTGCGCTCGCTGAAATCCGCCAAGCCGATGAGCGGCGTCAAGGTCGATCTGGTGGCGTCCAACGGCGACATCCTGGCCGAAACGCGCTCAGGCGTCGACGGGCGCGCCAGTTTCGGCGGCGCGCTGCTGAAGGGCACTGACGCCCTTACGGCCAAGATGATCATGGCCTATGGCCCGAACGACGACTACACGGCCGTCGACGTCCAGCGCACGCCAATGGACCTGACCCAGCATGGCGTAGGCGGCCGTCAGGACGAGGCGGCTGTCACCGATGGCCGCGCCAATGCCGAAGGTGTCGACGGTTTCATGTATACCGATCGTGGCATTTACCGTCCCGGTGAAACCGTGCGCCTGGTTGCGCTGATGCGCGACAACGAAGGCAAGGCGATCAAGGACCGCAAGGGCGCGCTGGTCGTCACCCGGCCTTCGGGCGTCGAGGCCTTCCGCTTCCGTTTCGACAAGACGCAGGACGGCTTTGCCGGCGCCAGCATCTTGCTGCCCAAGACGGCGCCGCGCGGTCAATGGCAGGCCAGGCTTGAGATGGACGGCATGGATCAGGCGGCAGGTTCCGCCAGCTTCGCCGTCGAGGATTTCGCGCCGCAGCGTCTGGGCGTCGATGTCACGGCCGATGCCCAGCGTCCTCTGCTCTCGCTGAGCGAACAGCGTCCGGTGCGCGTCAATGCACGCTATCTATACGGCGCCGTCGGTTCGGACCTGCAGGTGACCGGCGAGGCGCGCATCCGCCAGGACGCGGAGCCTTTCCCAGCCTTCAAGGATTATACGTTCGGCGATTTCGCCAAGCCGTACGAAGAAAAGTACGTCGACCTTCCGTCGGCGACGACCGATGGCCAGGGCAACGCCCTGTTCCCGTTCAATGCCGCGCTGGCTGGTGAGACGTCTCAGCCGCTGATCGTCCAGCTGACCGCTTCGGTCTTCGAGCCCGGCGGCCGCCCGGTCAAGGAAGGCCAGACACTGAAGATCAAGCCGGCGCCGCTTTATCTCGGCGTCAAGGTCGACCAGAAAGAATCGAAGTCGTGGCGTGATACGCCGCAGGTGGCGCTCAATGTCATCGGCGTGACGCCGCAAGGCCAGAAGACCGGCGTCAGGGGCGCGGTGGTCAAGCTGATCGCCGAGCATTGGGATTATGACTGGTACATCGCCAATGGCCGCTGGCAATGGCGCTCGACGCACCGCGACGTCGTGGTTTCGACCCAGACGGTCGATCTCAACGCCAATACCGGCTTTACGCTGACGCGCGGGCTCGACTGGGGCGACTATCGCCTTGAGGTCGAGGTGCCGGGCAAGGCACGCAGCGCCGTGCGCTTCGCCTCGGGCTGGGGCTCGGCGCAAAAAGGCACGGACGCGCCCGACATGGTCCGCCTGTCGACCGGCAACCGCAAGTTCAATCAGGGCGACACGGTCGAGCTGACGCTGAAGGCGCCTTATAAGGGCGAAGCGCAGATCGCCGTCGCCACCGATCGTGTCATCGAGATGAAGACCGTCTCGATCGGTGAAAACGGCACCAGTGTCCGCCTGAAAACCTCAGCGGCATGGGGTGGCGGCGCCTATGTGCTGGTGTCGGTCATCCAGCCGCGCGATCCGGTGGCCTCTTCCAAGCCGCGCCGTGCGGTCGGCCTGATCTACGTGCCGCTCGACGCCAAGTCGCGCAAGCTGGAGGTCAGGCTTCCGGACAGCGAGACGCCTTTCAAGCCGCAGGTGGGCAAGGACGGCAAGCCGTTCATCGAGGTCCCGGTCCAGATCAAGGGCGCCAAGCTGGGCGACAGCGCCAAGGTGTCGCTGGCCGTCGTCGATCAGGGCATTTTGAACCTGACCAAGTTCAAGACGCCGGACCCGGTAGGCTGGTATTTCGGCAAGCGCGCCCTGGGCGTCGATTTCAATGACGACTATGGCCGCCTGCTCGACCCGAACCTGGCGGCGGCTGCCGACACGTTCGGCGCCGACTCGATCGGTGGCGAAGGCCTGACGACGACGCCGATCCGGACCGTCGCCCTGTGGTCGGGGGTCATCGACACCGGGCTGGACGGCAAGGCGGTGGTGCGTCTGCCGATATCGAAGTTCAATGGCGAACTGCGCATCATGGCGGTCGCCTGGACCGACGAGGCCGTTGGCTCCGGCCAGCAGAAGCTGGTGGTGCGCGAACCGGTCGTCATGGACCTGGCCCTGCCACGCTTCCTCAATCCCGGCGACAAGGCGTTCGCCACATTGGAACTGAACAATGTCGACGGTAAGCCCGGTATCTACAAGGCGATCGTCAAGGGCATTCATGGCCTTGTCCTGGCGTTCGAAAAGGCCTTCAACCTTGGCAAGGGCCAGAAGGTCATCGAAGCCGTGCCGATGAATGCGCCGAACACGACCGGCATCTCGATGGTCAATATCGCGCTCAGCGGACAGGGCTACGACTTCCAGGATTCCTTCCAGATCCAGACGCGCAACGGCTGGGGTCCGCAGACGCGCGTATCGGTCGAACAGCAGGCGGTCAATGCCACCTATGTCCCGAATGCCTCGCTGCTGGCCGGCCTGCAACCGGGTTCGGCGACGGTTGAGGTCAGCTATTCGCCTTTCCGCAACGTCGATCCGGGTCCGATCGCGGCCTCGCTCAACAAATATCC
>CBIHPL010000139.1:0-8157 GCA_966212005.1 uncultured Asticcacaulis sp. | reverse complement strand
ATTTCTGCAAAGCGCGGATTGACGCGCAACGCATCGGCATTGGCGAAGAAGATGGCGTCGGGCCGGCGCTGCATCACCGCGTCATAAACCGCGATGCCATCGGCAATCCCGGTCGGATGATTACATACCACTACACAGCGGCCGACCTGGGGCAACCGCTCAAGCCCGGTCACCGATACCTTGAGCCGCAACAGGTTAGAGATATAGCGCAGGGCCTCGTCACCTGAGATCGTGCCCACGGCATTGGCCATGCTGACCGCATCCGGATAGGCCAAAATAGAATAGAGCACCGGCTTGAGCACCGGCCATACAGGTGAGCGGACAAGCTTCGGAGCACGCTCGTAAATCAGTTCATCGACAATATGCAATTGCTGCCCCACCATATGTCAGTGCTGACAAGTTCGGGGCTTTTTGGCAAGGCTTTTCAGTGCTAAGGGTCGGGCATGAGTGAACCCGATCCTCAGACGCCTAACGAAGACCGCCGCCGTCCAAAAGCCATGCTACCCTACACCGCCCTATGGGTGACGTGTGTGGTGTGTGTGATTTTTGCATGTATGGCGATGCTAAATCAGGCCTGACCCAATAGTCACCTCGGGCTTTGCCACGAAATTCCGTGATTTTCCCGCGCATTTGCGTTAACCATTCTGTGAGGGCTGTCAGGACCGCCGTTTGACGGGTCCGGAGAGCGGCTTTGCGTGCATAATCATCGCGTCATATAGTCAAAGCGTTCAGAGCCAATACGAGGGATGGGGTAGTTTCATGAGCAGGAAAGTCCTGTTGTGGGCCATGGCGCTGGTCGTCATTATACCGGCGCTGATCGGCACCGGTTACTGGATCTGGTGGGACCAGTTCAAGCGCTATGCCCCCACGACAATTACGCGGAACCAGGCGGAAATTCAGGTCCTGCTGGACAAGGCCGGCTACGTGTCCCCGGGCCACGGTCCCCAGGCCATCTACGTCATCACCCATCGCAGTTGCGAAGCCTGCCGCGCCTTTCAGGAACAGGAGTTCCCGAAATACGACGCCGCCGGTATCGACACGCGCGTCATCGTCTTCGCGCCTGCCGACGATCAGGGCCTGAAACGCTCGACCGCCGCCGAGCGTTCGACGATCGCCGAACTGTGGCTGACCCGCAGCTGGCCCATCTACCAGGCCTGGTCTATGTCGAGCGACGCCAACTGGAAGGCCACGGGCCTGCCGGTCGCCGACAACGACTTTGCGCGCTCGGCTGTCGTCGATGCCACGCGCTCTTACGTTTCGCAAATGTCGACGCTTCTTTCGGCGAACAATGTCCGCGTTTCCTATCCGCTGGTTATCTGGCGCGACCAGAACAACATGCTGAAGGTCTGTGCCTGCGGCAACGAGAAGGCCTATCACTTTATCCGCGAAGACCTGAGCGTGCCGAACACGATTTCCGGGCGTGAAGGCCCGATGTTCGAAATTCCGGAAAATGTGCTGTCGGCCTTTGGCGCAAGTTCATCCAGCGCCTCCAAATATGCCCCCCTGCCCGCGGTAGATCCCATCGTTCCGGCACCGAAACCCGCGCCTGCCGCAAAGCCCGCCCCTGTGCCGGCAGCGACGGTGGCCAAGCCCGCCGCGACGGCGGTCCAGGTCAAAAAGACCGAAACGAAGACAACGACCGAGACCCGCTATCCTACTGACTTCGGTCCGGACAGCTGACGTCAGGCAGATAAACGGACAAAGAAAAACCCCGTCGGAGCGATCCGGCGGGGTTTTCCAATTCAATTACCGATAAGTCTTTGTTCGACGCGATATTTAGCCGAAAACCGCTACACACTTTTCGGCATATCGCTCTTACGACTCGGCGTCGGCATTGCCCGAAGAGGCGGCCGATGCCATGGCGGCGCGCAGTTCGTCGCCCTTCGAGCCGCGCGTCGAGTTCATCGAACGCTCGACGATACGGGCCGACTTGCCGCGACGGTCGCGCAGGTAGTACAGCTTGGCGCGACGGACGACGCCGCGGCGCTTGACTTCGATCGATTCGATCATCGGCGAGACAAGCGGGAACTTGCGCTCGACGCCTTCGCCGAAGCTGATCTTGCGGACCGTGAAAGTTTCATTGATGCCGGTGCCGGCGCGGGCGATGCAGACGCCTTCGAAGGCCTGGACGCGTTCGCGCTCGCCTTCCTTGATCTTGACGTTGACGCGCAGGGTGTCGCCCGGTTGGAATGCCGGAAGCGTCTTGCCAGCCTTCAGCTTGGCGACTTCTTCGGCTTCGATCTGCTGGAGCAGGTTCATGTTAAACTCCTTCAATTGTCGTCGTGTCGTTAAACACGCAGTTGAGGCTTAAGTGCCTTTTACCTGTGATTTGGAAAGATAGGCGGCCCAGAGATCCGGACGCCGCTCCTTCGTGGTTGCCTCTCTTTGCTCCTGCTTCCACCTGGCCATCTTCTTGTGATCGCCGCTTAGAAGCACTTCGGGGATGTCGAGGCCTTCGAACGAACGGGGCCGCGTATATTGCGGCTGTTCGAGAAGTCCATCCTCGAAGCTTTCATTATCGAGACTGGCCGCTGCGCCGAGAACCCCCGGAATAAGCCGCAACGTCGCCTCGATCGTCACCATCGCCGCCGCTTCTCCGCCCGCAAGGACGGCATCGCCGACGCTGATTTCCTCGAACCCGCGCGCGTCAAGCACACGCTGATCCACCCCTTCGAACCGGCCGCACAGGACAATCAGTCCGGGTGCGGTGGCCCATTCCTTGACTTTCGCCTGGGTCAGGGGCCGGCCCCGGGCGGACATGTACACCTTGGGGCGGTCAGAAATCTCAAGCGAATCAAGCGCTTTGGCGATAACATCCGCCTTCAGAACCTGACCCGGCCCGCCGCCTGCGGGGGTGTCGTCAAGAAAGCCGCGCTTATCGCTCGAAAAGTTGCGAATGTCCAGAGTTTCCAAGGCCCAGAGGTTAGATTCTTTCCACGATGTGCCGATCAGCGAGACGCCGAGCGGGCCGGGAAAAGCCTCGGGAAACATGGTCAGGACGGTGACGGCGTAGGGAGTGCGCATGATGGCGCGCGCCTTAGCACACTCCCTCCTAAATACAAACTAGCGCTTCAGTCGCAGGGTCAAACCATAGGTGCGGGGCTGACCCATAAAGGCATCGAACGTGCCCGCCTGGAACGGCGCCGAGAAGACGACCTGATAGTAGTCGACGTCGGTCAGGTTGCGGCCCCACAGGTCCAGCGCCCAGCGGCCGTCAGGCGCCCCGAACGACACCTGTCCATCATAAAGCGTATAGGCCTTCTGGATCTTGATCGGGTTGAGGTCCGAGCCGGTATTGTAGTCGCTGTTGTACTTGCCGTTCAGCGTCGCGGTCCATGCCAGCCCGCCGACTTCGCCCGTATAGTCGATGCCGTAGGCCGCCGACCATTCCGGGGCGAACGATGCCGTGCCATTGGCGACCAGGGCCAGACCCGGGACAGCTTCCGGGCCGAACTTGGCTTCGTTATAGACCGCACCGGCGCGCAAGGAGACAGGCCCGACATGATACTGGCTTTCCAGCTCCACGCCCTTGGACCGCAGATGCGGCACCGAGTTGACGACGAAATTGGTACCGAGGAAAGTATTGAGCTGGAAGTTGCGGAAGTGCGTATCGAATGCCGCAACATCAAAGATCAGCCGGTTGCCGAAGAAGCGGCCCTTCGCACCGATCTCATACGACTGAGAGGTTTCGGCCTTGAACGACGTGTCTGTATCGATGCTCAGGTCCGACTTCTGTTCGCGGTCGAGATTGAATCCCGCACCCTTCCAGCCTTGCGACAGCGAGGCATAGGTCATGACCTCAGGCGTCGCCTGCCACTTGATGCGCAACGAGCCCGTGCCGGCATCTTCGCCATTGAGCTGGGCCAGACGGAAGGACGTAAAGGCCGGATTGGCCCAGGGCTGACAGATCGTGCCCTTCGACGCCGTCGCCAGGCGGCAGGCAATGCCGCCATCGGTCGTGGTATAGCTGCTCGCCAGGCGCTTGGTCTGACGGTTGAGGCGGGCGCCGGCCTGGACCGACAGGGTGTCGCTGAGGTCCCATTCGGCGTGACCGAAGACGGCGAAGTTGCGCTCGGTCTGCTGGTGGACATCGCGGGCGCCCTGGCCCTGGACGAAGGATTGGCCGACCGGACGGCCGGTCAGGGTCGAGACGCGGTTGGCGTCAGCGCCGGCCGACAACAGCAGGCCGATATAGGATTCGTAGTCGGCGCCATAGAGGGTCTGATCATGGCGGGTCAGTTCTTCCTGATCGAGGAAGACGCCCAGCATCCAGTCGACCTTCCCCGTCGTGCCGTTCAGCCGAACTTCCTGCGAGATCGTGTCGAAGCGGTTGCCAAAGCTGCCGTCCGGATCGCGGTAATAGATGTCGGCCGAAGAGAAGTCGGCATCATAGCCGTTAGTGTGGTCCCAGTGGCGGATGGCGGTGACCGAGGTCAGCTGGATATGGTCCGTGACACGCAGATCGACCTGAGCCGACAGACCGGCGTCGGTGATTTCCTGATCCGTCGGCCGGTTCGACCAGGCGCGGCGGGCGTGAACATCGGCAGTCGCCGCCGTCCCTTCGTCCGTCGCCAGGCTGTCGACATAGGCGCGCGTGCCGCCAACGACCACGGCCGTACCGGTGCAGCAGACTTCGTCGCGTTTCGTATAATCAGCGATCAGGCGGAGGCGCAGATCGGCGTTGGGCGTATAGAGCAGCTGACCACGCGCCGACCAGTAGTTCTGGTCACCGTCGTCGGTGCGCGTACGCGGGCCTTCGCCGGTCGACACCGAATACTGGCCATCGCGCTGCCGCTTGACCAGGCTGAGCGACCCGGCCCAGTGTTCGCTTAAACGCCCCGTAGCGTAGGCCGAGACACCCAGCGCGCCCATATTGCCCGCGGTCAGGTCGAGCGACTGTGACTTTGTGAATGACGGCAGCTTCGACACCACTTGGATGACACCGGCCGAGGCGCCCTTGCCGTAGACGTCCGACTGGGGGCCTTTCAGGATTTCGATGCGGTCGATCGGCCCCAGGTCGCTCATGGCCGTGGCGGTGCGCACGCGCGTAACGCCGTCGATAACGACGCCGACCGACGATTCCAGTCCCGGATTGTCACCCACCGTGCCGACACCGCGCAGGCGCGCCGTCGTCTGGGCTTCGTTGGCTGTCGACGTTATCAGCAGCGACGGCGTCAGGGTCTGCAAGTCCTTCAGGTCGTGGGCATAAACCCGGTCCATCGCCTCGCCCGTCACCACTGCCACCGACAGCGGCGTGCGGCTCAGGCGTTCAGGCTTCTTCTGTGCAGTGACGATGACTTCGCCTGATGACTCTTCCTGGGCAAAAGCCGGCGAGATAACGAACAGGCTGCAAAGCGCGGATGCGGCCAGAAGACGCGATGACAATGACATGAAGCTTTCCCGGTAACGACCCTATTGCGGGCCTTGCCCGGCGCGATAGTCCCTTTGGCCCGTCCGTGCAAGCGCTTATAACCGTCTGCGCGAAGAAAGTTGACCTTACGTAATGTTTGCTGAGGTAACCATAAACCTCGCTGTTTCATCTGGCCGCGCCGGCCGCGATCTGCTAGGGTTGCAGTTGCGCACAAGGGCGCAACCGGTCCGCGGGCAGGGATTTTCCCACCTTCCATTTCAAGCTTCTCACGAACAGCTTCCAGCCCTCATCTGCGGACATCCTCAGGGCTTTACGGATAAGGCGTTCGTCATGACCATGATCCCCAGACAGCTTTCGCAAACCGCGGACCTAAATCTCGAATTCTACAAGAAGCAGGCCAAGGCTCTGCTGAAGCGTGCCCGCTCCGGCGACGCGGAGGCCAATGCGCGTTTGCGCAAATACACCACCGGCGACGATACGGCCCTGCACGTTGCCCAGCTGGCCGTTGCGCGCGAACAGGGCTTTGCGTCGTGGCCGCGTTTCCAGGCCTTCATCATTGAATCGAGCCTCGACTTCAAGGCGCTGACCGAACGGTTTATCGACGCGGCGTTGGCGGATGAGGCGCGGGCGTCCGCCATGCTGGCCGACCATCCGGAACTGGCCGAAGCCGGTCTGTACGCGGCGCTGGTCCTGGGTAACTGGGGGCGGGTTGCGGCCGCACTCGAGCTTGATCCTGAGTTGGCGCTTGTCTCTTCGGGACCCAAGGGTTGCGACCCTCTGCTCTATGTCTGCTTTTCGCGATTTGGCCGCAAGGGTGCGGAACGGGAGCAAACCATCGCCCTGACAGCGCGATTGCTTCTGACGCGCGACGCCAACCCGGATGCGGCGTTCGCGGCGGATCATGGACCGTTGTCGTGTCTTTATGGGGCCAGCGGCGTGCTCAACAACGCGGAGCTGACACGCATATTGCTGGAAGCTGGCGCCGACCCGAATGACGGCGAGTCGCTCTATCATGCAACCGAGCACCGCGATCTGGAGTGCCTCAAGGTGCTGCTGGAATTCGGCGCGCGGGTCAACGGCAGTAACGCCGTCAAACACATGCTCGACCGCGAGGACCCCGACGGCCTGCGTCTGCTGCTGGAGGCCGTCGGTACGCCCAACGAGACCAACGCCGAGGGCGACACCGCCCTGCATTGGGCAGTCCGGCGCAACCGGTCACCGAAAATCATTTCCATGCTGATCGACCATGGCGCCGATCTCGATGCCGCGCGGGAAGACGGCCGCACGGCTTACGCGATGGCAATCGTCAGCGGCCAGACAGCGGTGGCCGAAATGCTGGCCCAGCGCGGCGCCGACACGCGTCTCAGCGCCATCGACAGCGTTATCGCGGGGCGCGGCGGGGACGTACCTTCAGAAAGCGCCAACTCCCCCGCCAATGCACGGCTGTTCACCCAGCTGGCCGAAGCCGGCAATCTCAAGGCTGTCAAGGCAATGCTGGATGCCGGCGTTCCGGTCGAAAGTGCAGGCGATGGCGGCATCACGGCTTTGCATTACGCCTGCTGGCGTGGCGATGCCGATATGATCAAGCTCTTAATCTCGGAAGGGGCGCCTCTGGAGCTATCGGACCGGATGTACAATGCAACACCGGCGGGCTTTTTGCACCATGGCTCAACGAACTACGCACATGGCGACTATGCGCGCGGCGCACGGCTGCTGATCAATGCCGGGTGTTCGATGACGGGGTGTATGACACCCAGTGGGAATGCAGGGCTGGACGCGGTGTTGAAACAGAACGGGTTGATCTAACTTCTCTTCTCCTCTCCCCGCCTGCGGGGAGAGGGTGGATGGCGAAGCCAGCCGGGTGAGGGGCAAGCGGAAAATGAGGCGCGCGCGACTGCCAGTCTTTGCCCCTCATCCGGTCCTCCGGACCACCCATCGCTGGCGAAAGCTATACTTTCGCTGGCGCTATACCCCGCAAGCAGGGAGAAGGAAACGTCACCGCACCTTCAAGCCCAGCTCGGCCAACAACTCACTCGCCTGAGCCCGTGAGATCGTTGCGCCCTTGAAGCGCTTGGCATCGTCCAACCGCACCCCGCCGATGTCCGTCCCGCGCAGGTCCGCGCCTTCGAACCGCGCATTGTTCAGAGTGGCGTCACGCAGAGAACAGTCTTCGAACACAGCATTGCGGAAGTCGCAGCGCTGAAGATCGGCATTGTGGAAGTCCAGCGACTTCAGGTGCTGCTTATTGAACGAGATGTCGTTCAGCCGCGCATCATCCATCCGGCATTCCTCGAAGCTGATATCGAGTGTTTTAGCCGTATTGAAATTCGCACCGGTCAGCTTGCAGCGCTTGAACTCGGACTGCGCCAGGGTCGCGCCACGAAACAGCGTATTGTTAAAATCACAGCCGATAAATTTAGCTTCATTCATTACAGCGCTTGTGAAGTCGGCCTGCGCGCCCTTGCATTTAAGAAACTGGGCGTTTTCCAGCTTGGCGGAAACGAACTTGACCTTCTTCAGGATGCAATCGTCGAACACCCAGCCGTTGAGGACGAGATTCGACAGATCGACCTCTTCCAGTTCGCAGCCGGTCAGAGTGACGGGTTCGCCCTTGGCTGCCAGTTGCTGGATTGCGGTGCGGTCAAGGATTTTGTCGGTGATGTCCATGCCCGTCGTTCTAGCGCTGTCGCGTTATGGGGTGAAGGGGGGGAGAAGCGCAGGTTTGCTTTTAAGCAAACCTGATGAAGTCGATACTAAATGTATCGACTTCCGCGACGAACGCTCGG
>CBIHPL010000138.1:0-8212 GCA_966212005.1 uncultured Asticcacaulis sp. | reverse complement strand
TTGAGCCAGAATGACATGCGGGAAATCGCCATCCGCTGGCGCACCTTGGTGGGGTCGCGCAACTATCATGCCTATGTGGCGAATGTCAGTTTCGACGCCTTCGATTGTCTCCGCACGCCGGACGTTTCAAAGGACGAGCCGCGCGAAACCGTCTGCGCCTTTTCGGACTACCACGAAGCCCTGGGCTGGCTGACCGCAGCCGACAAGACACGGTATTTGAACGAACTTGCGCCCAGGCAGCGCATTCGCCGCGACGATGGACGGATACGGATCGAATGAGGACAACGCCGTCAGGCGCGCCGCAGGGCGAAAGACCTTTGCCATGACCATGTCGCTCAGCCGGTGCCAGGCAAGGGCGAAGGCCACCAGCAGAAGCGCACCAACGAGCACGACAGTGAACAGGAACTCGATCCCCAGGGTCTGTTTGACAACCAGAAAGGCATTGACCGCCGCCGGGGGGTGAAAGACCTTGAGCCTCAGCATTACGATGATGGCCAGTCCGACGCTTACGGCCGCCGCCCATTCGGACGATCCGAATATCCACAGCACGATATAGCCTGCGACAGCCGAGGCCAGGTGTCCGCCCATCAGAGCTCCAGGCCCCGCCGACTCGGATGACGGCGCCCCCATGATCAGCGCGATTGAGGTGATGAAAGGCAACTGCCAGAATGGCCGCTGGCTGACGACCGCCGCGAACTCCAGTGCGCCGACGCAGATCGCCCCGCCGAGACCCGCGAACAGTATCGCTGCGAGGACCCGCATCCTTACGCCATCCCTGCGAAGTGAACGCGCGGCCGCGGTGAGACGCGATAGGAGGGAAGAATGGGTCATAATTCCCCAAGCTTTCGGGTGTTTCCCCTTAAGGCGGAACTAAAACCAGGGTCGTTCATGCCATCGCCACCGAACCGTAGGCCACAAAGGCCGGGCGGTGGCTCAGGCGGTCGTAATAGGCATCCACATCGGGCAGGACGGGTTTGTCGAACGGCGTCGCCCGCCAGCGCGTGACCGACAGGCCGACAGAGATGTCGGCAAGCGAAAAGCTATTGCCCGTCATATAGGCGCCGGTCGTGCGCAAATGCCCGTCCAGCACCTGCATCAGCTGTGTCCAGCGCGCGATCGACCGCTCGACCGCTGCCGGGATATCATGCTCGGGTGAATTTCGCAGGAGGGCATTGAAGGCATATATCCATGCCGGGTTAAGATCCCCCGCCTGCCAGTCGAGCCATTGATCGACATGGGCACGCGCCAGCGGCTCTGAGGGATAAAGCCCTTCGGCGCCATGATGGTTGGCAAGGTAGCGCAGGATGGTGTGGGATTCCCACAGTATGACGTCGCCATCGATGATCACCGGAATCTGGGCGTTGGGATTGCGTTTCACGAATTCTGGGTCGCGCACATCGCGGAACCCCGTCCCCCAGTCCTCACGCGCATAGGCAAGGTCCAGCTCATCGCAGACCCACAGCACCTTGCGCACATTGATCGAGCTGATCCGTCCGAGAATTTTCAACGTCACGCCCGATCTCCCTGATGGCCCGCAAGAGGCTTACACCGGTCCGCCCTGCAATGCCATGATTTCGCACCGTTGACCTTGGCCGCGGCTGACCATATTCCACGTGCATGTCCGATCCGTCCTACAGCCCCAGACTGTCCGGCGCCACCTACCGGGTGGGCGAGTGGACGCTGTGCACACGGACCAATCGTCTGCGCCGTCCAGGCGCCGAAACCGAACTGGAAAGCCGTCTGGTCTGCCTGCTGGTCGCCTTTATCGACCACCCCGCTGAGACATTGTCCAGGGACTGGCTGCTGGCCACCGTCTGGCGCGGCAAGACCGTCACCGGCGAAAGCCTGCTGGTCGCCATAAGCCAGGTGCGCAAGGCGCTGGGCGACGACACGCGCGCGCCGTCCTACATCAAGACCATTCCCGGCAAAGGCTATCAACTGGTCGCAACGGCCGGACCGGCGGAAACGCCTTCCGCACGGAAGACGTGGACGGTTGCCGTCTCCGTCGCCGCGGCAGGACTGGTTTGCACAGTTGCGGCTGTCCTGGCTTTGCTGGCAAGGCCGCCTGGGACGGCGCTGGACGCGGCCGAAAAGAAGATCGCCGCCGGCGACCCCGCTTCTCTGAAGGCTGCCATCCGGGACCTGCATGTTGTGGCTGAGCAAACGCCGTCAGCCGGAGCCTTTACGGGTCTGGCCGAAGCCAAGATGCGGCTGATGGGAGATGCTGTGGCTGAGCCCGACAATTGCCGGGAGGTCACCGGGCTTCTGGACAGCGCCATCGCCCTGGATACCGGACATGCCCGGGCGTACCGATTGCGGGCCGAAGCGCGCTTTCTGTGCCGGCATGATGCCGCAGGCGCCGAGGCGGATTATCGCACCGCCCTGCGCCTTGTGCCCTCGGACGATGGCGCCGCGCTCGGCTATTCCGGTCTGCTTCTGGCGGAACGGCGCTACACTGAGTCGCGCGCGCAGATCGAAGCCGCGCGCCGCATCAACCCCTTGACCTATTCTGCGCCGACGGTCGTCTGGCTCTATCAGATGCAGGGACAGGACGACCTGGCCTATCGGGAACTTACGCGCATGGAAGGCGCCGGCGCCGACGACCGATGGTTCCACATTTCGGCGCTGCGGGTTCACGCAAAGGCCGGCCGCGATACAGAGGCCTTCGGCCATCTCGGCTGGCTGATGCAGCGTGAAGGCTATTCTCAGGACGACATCGCCGCGGCGCGAACCGCTCTGGCCGAGGGCGGCATGAACGCCGTCTTCGGCTGGCTCCTGGCGCGCAAGGACACCACCGACCTCGGTCACTATACACCTCCCCTGTCGTGGGCGCGCTATGCCCTGGCGGCAGGCGAACGCGAACAGGCCATGGTCTATCTGGAACTGGCCTTCGCGCGTCACCAGATCCCCCTCATCTGGGCCGATGTCGACCCGGCCTATATCCCAGTGCGCGACGATCCACGCTTCAAAACCTGGCTTGCCGCAATACGCAAACCCGTCCCTTAAGCTTTCTTCAGCCTCCTTTACTGGCGCTTTCGAACGGCCATCCGCAAGCTCATCCCCATGTGGAGGTGAAGCCGATGAAAACCCTGATCCCTGTAATCGTCCTGTCCTGCATGGCCGCCGGCGCGCAGGCCGAAGACTGGCCGGCCTTCATGCGCGCCCTCGAGCGCACGGGCCGGGTGGAAACGGCGGCGCCTGTCCGTGGCCTGCGGCTGACCTGGACACTGGACCTGCATGCGCCTGTCAGCGCGTCACCGGTCGTGTCGGGCGGCAGGCTCTATGTCACGGCGGAGGACGGCAACCTGCACGCCTTTGACCTGAAGACGCGCAGGCGGCTGTGGCTCTATCACACCGAAGGCGCCATCGCCGCGACGCCAGCCGTGGCGGACGGGCGTATCCATTTTCTCAGCCGTGACGGCTTTCTCCATACCCTGTCGCCGGAGGGACAGCCGCTCTGGCGGTTCCGTACCGGCGGAGAAGCCCGTTTTGCCGCTGTCGGCGGCTATGGCATGGACCCGGCGGCAGGTCCGGTACCCGATCCTTGGGACCTTTATCAGTCCTCCCCCCTGGTCCATGCCGGCTCGGTCTATTTCGGCAGCAGTGACGGCCACGTCTATGCACTGGATGCCGCGACGGGAGAAATGCGCTGGTCCCACATGGCCGGCACGCCGGTTCATTCCCCACCGGCCTGGGGCAAGGGCAAGATTCTGATCGGCACCTGGGGCACGCAACTCCTGGCGCTTGATGCGGCGACCGGCGAAAAGATCTGGGCATTCCAGGGCGGGGTTGACTCCAAGCACAGCGTCATGATGGGGATCACCGCCGCGCCCTCTGTCGAGGGCAGCACCGTCTATGTCGGGGCGCGCGATGGCTTCGTCCATGCGCTCGATCTTGAGACCGGCGCCGTGCGATGGACGTATGACGCCGCCGGAAGCTGGGTGCTTTCGACGGCTGCCGTCGACGGGGAGCGGATCTATTTCGGTACGTCCGACACCGGCCTGTTCGTCGCGCTCGACAGACGGACCGGCAAGGAGGTGTTCCGCGCCGATACCCGTGTCTGGACCTATGCGTCCCCGGTCGTTGCCGGCAATACCGTATTTGCGGCGACCATGAGCGGCGCGCTTTACGCCTTCGACCGGAAGACTGGCGCCAGGACCTGGGCCTGGCGGACACCCGAAAGTCTGAACGATGAAGATGATATCCTTGATGACACTGGCAGGTTGCGCGGCGACAGGCTGTTCGGTCCCGGTCGCCAGCTTCAGGCGGGTGTCGAAGAGGTAAAGGCCTTGGGCGCCTTCACGGCATCGCCGATCTGGGTCGACAACCGGCTAATAGCCGTCGCCGCCACCGGCCGGGTGCTTGTATTCGAATCCTAATCGATCTGCACGCTGTCGTCCGACTGGCGGCAGGCCGGCATGGGCCCCAGCCCGGCCAGATAGCGCGCTCGGTCGACGGCGGTCAGCCAGCCCATGGCCTCATGATAGTCGGAAAACAAGCAGATGGTTTCATTGGGGAACATGGGCGACACAGCCGGAACCCTTAGCCGGTCGAGTGCATCGAAGGACACGACCGCGACGTGGGAATGGTAAGCGTGCCCGTCCGCCAGGGCGCGCCACCGTTCAGCGATCTCGGCCAGGTGCAGCTCACTCAAAAAGCCCGAGAAGCGCCGGAAATCGGTCAGCCGGTTGTAGGTCCACGGTTCGGCGATGTTGGCGTAGTGGGCGAAGAGTTCATCGATGAAGGCGCGCGCCGACAGGTCCCCGATCGGACGCACGATGATCAACCGGCGTTCGGGATTGGCCATGAAGGTCAGCCGGGCATTGAACTCGACGCGCATAAGGTACTCCCCTGCCCGTCATGTAACCACGTTTCCTTTACGAAACCGATAACGCGCAGGGGAGCGGGGCGTTACAGCAATTCGGCGATCTGGACGGCATTGAGCGCAGCGCCCTTCAGCAACTGATCGCCCGCGACGAACATCGAAATGGAATGGCCAGAGGGGTCGGACAGGTCGCGGCGGATGCGGCCGGCCAGTATGTCGTCCTGGCCTGAAGCGTCCTTCGGCATCGGGAAGTCATTGTTGCCCCAGTCATCGACCAGCCTGACGCCCGGCGCCGTCGATAACAGGTTACGCACCTCTTCCGGCGAAATCGGCCGCTCGCATTCAAACGTGATCGAGATCGAGTGCGCGCGCAGGACCGGCACGCGGATGCAGGTGGCGTTGACGCGGATATCCGCGTCGTTGAGGATCTTCTTCGTCTCCTTCATGACCTTGGTTTCTTCGTCATTATAGCCGGTCTCCATGTCGATCGGCGTATTGTGGCTGAAGAGGTTGAAGGCATAGGGATACTTGATGACGCTGGGGGCAAAGTCACGACCGTCGAGATAGGCGCGGGTAGACTCCTCAAGTTCCTGCATCAGGGCCGCGCCGCCGCCCGACGCCGCCTGATAGGTCGAAATGATCAGGCGCCTGACCGGGTTGGCGGAGTGGACGGGAAACAAGGGCACCAGGGTCGTGATGGCCGAACAGTTCGGGTTGGCGATAATGCCCTTGTGACGGCGGATGGAGGCCGCATTGATTTCCGGGATGACCAGCGGGATTTCCGGATCGGCGCGGAAGGCGGACGAATTGTCGACCACCACCGCTCCAGCCTTGACGGCGATAGGGGCATATTGCCTGGAGATACCGCTGCCAGCCGAAAACAGCGCAATGTCGACGCCGTCGAACGCCGCATCGGTCGTTTCCTCGATCGTCAGGTCCTGGCCGCGAAACGCGACCTTTTGCCCCGCCGAGCGTGACGAGGCCAGAAGCTTCAGGCCCCTGAGCGGAATGCCGCGGCGTTCGATGCAGCCGATGAATTCGCGGCCGACGGCTCCGGTGGCGCCGACGATGGCGACGGTCTTGTTGTGCATATCAAAGGGTCCTTTCAGGCAATAAAAAAGCCCCGGCCGGAGGGACGGGGCGATGACGGAGATGGCTCTGTGCGTGATGTCGTTACGCGCGCGCGATTATCCCCGGCCCCTGGGCCTTGGTTTTCATCGTTGTTGTTGTGCGCGTGACGAAGGTCATGACGGGCGCTTTACGTGAAGGAAGACAGCGGAGTCAAGGCGTAACCGCCTCCGTTCGGAGAACACGGGCGACGTCGGATGGATGGCAAACAGAGCAACAGCTGACGCAGATATCCTGCCATTTTCGCAGCGCCAGGGAGCCATCAGCTTTTCATGCTGAAGATAATCCTGCATGGAGACAAGAGTGGTGAGGCCTTCATGAAACTCTTCGACAACCGCCCGATGACGGCCTTTTGCGTCCTGTGCTTCATCTGGGGCACGACCTGGCTGGCCACCAAGGTGGCGCTCGATACCATGCCTCCGCTTTTCATGGCCGGGTCGCGTTTCGTCGCCGCGGGCCTGATCATGACGGCTTTCGGCCGGCCGAAAAGCGGGGAGCCATTGGTGCAGCGCGCCGATATCGGCCGCCTGCTGATCGCCAGCCTGTTCATGATCGTCCTGTGCTACGGCCCTCTGTTCTGGGCCATGCAGTTCATCGAATCGGGTCTGGCGGCGGTCATAGACATGTCGCTGACGCCCGTGGCCCTGCTCGTCTGCGCCGTCGCCATGCGCCAGGAAAAGGCCACCCCGCGCAAGATCTTCGCGCTGATTTTAGGCATCGCCGGTGTCATAATCATGTTCCTGCCCGATCTCAGCGGGATGTCATCGACGGGGGACAGCGGGATGCGTATTGTCGGCGGGCTTGTTACCGCATCGGCGGCCTTTACCTATGCGTTCGGCTCGGTTGTCGCCAAGCCGTTGCTGCGCAGCTATTCGAGCACACTCCTGTCCGGATTGACGACGCTCGTCGGAGGCGCGGTCCTGCTGGCGCTCTCACTGGCCTTCGAGCCGGGGGCGGTTGCCGCGCTGGGCCTGCGCTGGGGACTGAACGCGTGGCTGGGCTGGCTTTACCTGATGCTGTTCGGGTCGCTCATCGCCTTTGCGCTTTATATGCAGCTGCTGCGCGACCTGGGCGCGTCGAAGTCGGGAAACTTTGCCTTTGTCTCGCCTGCCATAGCCGTCGTTGCCGGCGCCGTGGCCCTGGGTGAGCGGATCGAATGGGTGAGCTGGGTGGGCATGGCGGTCATGCTCACGGCCGCCGCCATATCGCTGCACGGCGCGAAAAAGGTGCGGGGACATACCGCCGACTGACGGATTTTCAAGCCTCTCAACGTCTTACTAAACTTTCCCGGTTATGGTCGCGACAACTTCCACGCCCGTGGAGGCAAAAGAAATTTGCCGCAGTCGAGTAAAAGAACCGTGCCCAAGCCTTCATCCGTATCCGCGCCGTCAGGCCAGTGGTTCCGCTTCAGCAACCTGAAGCTCGAAGCCACGGTCTTCATGCTGATCGCCCTGACCTTCGCCGCCGTGCTGGGCCAGGAAGCCTTTACCAGCCGGACACTCGACCTGCATGCCCGCGCCGCGCAGTATTATGCCTTCGTCTACGGCGACTACCAGGAAGGCGGGAAGTCGACAGCGAGCTTTGATCAGGCCGTTCCGCTGAAATGGTCGTGCGACCTCAAGGCCGGGGTGCAGTACGCCTATTGCGGCTACGGCCTGCACCTCGACGTCACCAATACCGGTACGGGCGTCGACTTTTCGAAGTTCCAGACCGTCAAGTTGCGCGTGAATTACCAGGGCGTCGGCGACCATATGCGTGTCGCCATCCAGACGGCCGTCCCGAAGGACCTCGTCCCGGAAGCCAAGGCGGGCGACACCATACCCCTGGTCGCCGAATTCCCGGTCAAGCAAGGCGACAACGACGTCGTCCTGACCATGGACCAGTTCACGGTCGAAGCCTGGTGGCTGGCCGCCCACAACCTGACGCCCGACAAGGTCAAGCCGCCGCTCGACAAGGTCATGTCGGTGGGCTTCAGTTCCGCCTCGGCGGCGACCTTCGGCACGTTCACCGTCAGCGTCGCGGGCCTGGAATTCGAAGGCAGGTCTCTCACCACCGCCCAGTGGTATCTCGTTATTCTGGGCATCTGGCTGGTCCTTACGGGCGGCTTCCTGGTCTTCCGCTTTTTCGGCATGCGCCGCGCCTACGAGGCGCGCCAGAAACGCCTGGCGGAAGAACAGGCCGTTCTTGCCAAGGCCCATGCCGCCGCCGAGAGCGCCTCCGCCGCCAAGTCGCAGTTCCTGGCCAATATGAGCCATGAAC
>CBIHPL010000137.1:0-8251 GCA_966212005.1 uncultured Asticcacaulis sp. | reverse complement strand
TGCTGCTGCTCGACGAACCGACCAACCACCTGGACGCCGAGTCGGTCGCCTGGCTCCAGCACCACCTGGAAGCCTTCCCGGGCTGCGTCATCCTCGTCACCCACGACCGTTACTTCCTCGACCAGGTCACCAAGTGGACCCTGGAACTCGACCGCGGCAAGGGCGTCCCGTACGAAGGCAACTACTCCGGCTGGCTGGAGCAGAAGCAGAAGCGCGTCGTGCAGGAGCAGTCGGAGAGCGAAGCCCGTCAGCGTGCGCTCACCAAGGAACTGGAATGGGTACGTTCCGGCGTCAAGGCCCGTCAATCGAAGTCCAAGGCGCGTCTGGCGGCCTATGACGACATGGTGCGCGAACAGGAAAACGCCCGTGCGGCGCAGACCTTCGCCACCATCCAGATTCCGCCCGGACCGCGCCTCGGCAATCTGGTTCTCGAGGTCACAGACCTCGAAAAGGAATACGGCGACAAGGTCCTGTTCAAGGGTTTGACGTTCCGCCTGCCGCCCAACGGCATCGTCGGCGTCATCGGCCCGAACGGCGCCGGCAAGTCGACCCTGTTCAAGCTGATCACCGGACAGGAGCAGCCGGACAAGGGCACGATCCGTCTCGGCGAAACCGTCAAGCTGGCCTATGTCGATCAGTCGCGCGACGATCTCAACCCCGACCATACCGTCTGGCAGGCCATTTCCGGCGGCACGGACATCATGGTGGTCGGCAAGCGCGAAATCAATTCGCGCGCCTATGTCGGCGGCTTCAACTTCAAGGGCGGCGACCAGCAGAAGAAGGTCGGACTGCTGTCCGGCGGTGAGCGCAACCGCGTTCACCTGGCCAAGACCCTGGCAGCCGGCGGCAATGTCATCCTGCTCGACGAACCGACCAACGACCTCGATATCGAAACGCTTCAGGCGCTCGAAGAGGCGCTGGAAGAATTCGCCGGCTGCGCTGTGGTCATCAGCCACGACCGCTGGTTCCTCGACCGCCTGGCGACACACATCCTGGCCTTCGAAGGCGATTCACATGTCGAATGGTTCGAAGGCAACTTCGAAATGTACGAAGAAGACAAGAAGCGCCGCCTGGGCACGGATAGCTTGATCCCGCATCGGATCAAGTTCCAGAAGTTCAGCCGGTAAGCTTGGTACCTCACGTGTAAAAAAAGCGCCGGTTTAACGACCGGCGCTTTTCTTTATCCGGGGTCGGGTGCGGCGCTGTGATTATGCCCATGCATAAGGTCGAACTTGACCGTCTTGCGCTCCCACACCCATTCGTGCAGCGGAAAGGCGACGGTCTGGACCAGTGGCTCCAGCAGGCCGATGCCGAGCGCGATCGCCCAATTGCCGGTCAGGATATAGGCCAGGGTTGAGGCGATAAAGACGTGCATGGTGGCGTAAGAAAGCGTTTTGGCGACGAGACGCATGAGGTGGGCTCCTGTTTCCGCCGACAATAGCGCTTTACCACGCGAATGTGTAATTGATAATCATTATCATAAACTCAAGTTTTGGTTATGGCTGGCCGAAGGTCAGGTTTTTCGCGAAGAACGGCAACATGTCGGTCATGACGCGTCCATCCGGACCCCAGGTCTTTTCGCCCCACCAGGCGCGATATTCCTCGGCTTCATAGGTCACGCCATATTCGTCCAGCATCCGGGCAAAGGCCTGGTTGGCGATGACGTGGTCGTAATTGCTGTCATTGCGTCCCCAGTCGAACTTGAATGCACGCAGGCGCTTCAGGTTGCCGGCGTGCCCGGGCAACTGATTGACCAGGGCGAAGTTTTCGATCAGGCGAGCGGTCTGCGCGGCGTCGATGTTCAGTTGGCCATTCTCGGGTCGTGCAGACAGATCGACATAAAGCGGAGGCTTGTCCGGATTAGGGACGTAGGCCTGATAGATGCTGAGGAAAATGCGGCCGAACCCGTCGTCGTCGAACTCGGCCAGAGACTTCGCGGCGTGCAGCTTCTCCCAGTCGGGACGGCCGTGCATGGGCTGCACGCCGGTTCCGGTGCCGACCGGATGCAGAGCATAGACGCTGCCGAAAACATCCGGATGGGTCATGCCGAAACGGATGGCGCCATAACCGCCCATACGATCGCCGGCCATGCCGCGCGATTCCCGCGATGACAGCGTCCGGTAATGATTGTCGATATAGGGCACCAGTTCCTCGACCATAAAGTCCTGCCAGTTGCCGGTAACGGGCGAATTGACGTACCAGGACGAGCCCATCGGCGTCGAAAAGTCCGCTGTGACGACGATGACGCTGCCGATCGTGCCGCTCGCGATCGCCGTATCCAGCAGTGACTTCGCGTCATGCGTGGTAAAGGGCGCTGTCTCGGTCTCGTTCATATTGTTGAGGAAATAGATGACCGGAAAGCGTTTGCCCGGCGTGTCGTAGTCGGGCGGCAGATAGACGGTGACGCCGCGCATCGGCGATATGCCGAGTTTGTTGCCGTCAAAGCGGGTTGAGCTGAGCTGCGTATGGTCGAGCCGGCTATCGGCGTCGGCCGTTGCGGCAAGAGCCAGGCAGAGCAGGGCAGTGGGCACGGACAGCCATTTCATTTCGTCTCTCCGGTCTGGTGTTGTGGCCTGCGGAGAGGCATTGGCCAAGCGGCGGGTTGCGGGCAATCGCCGTTCGCCGAGCGGGACGACGGCTTCGCCGAAAGGCGAGGTAAACAGGCCGGAGAGCCCTTCGCGGTAGCGGCGGCTGACGCGCAGTTCTGTCCCGCAGGTCAGGCGTAAGGTGCCGTCACCATGGGCGCCGACGCGGATTTCAGCCACCCGGTCCAGCCGGATAATGGCAGCGCGGTGGATGCGGGCGAACTGGCCGGCGGGCAGGCGGCTGGACAGTGCGCTTAGCGAGTGGTCGATCAGGTATGACCGGCCTTTGCAGTGCACTTCGGCATAGTCGCCGGCGGCCCCGATCCAGTCGATGTCTTCAAGGTGAATCACGCGCATGACGCCGCGCGACCGGGCAATCAGCCTGGGCGGCTGTTCCGCCAGGATTTTCCGGATACCGCCGGACTGCGACAGGCGTTGACGGGCGCGGGTAACCACCCTGACAAAGCGTTCGTCATCAAAGGGCTTGAGCAGATAATCCAGCGCCTGGACTTCGAAGGCCTGGACGGCATAGGCATCAAAGGCAGTGACGAAGACCGTCGCAGGCATGGCGTCGACACCGATGGCGGCGATGACGTCGAAACCCGACATTTCCGGCATCTGGATATCAAGAAAAACGAGGTCGGGCTTGAGAGCCGTAATCATGTCGACAGCCTCGGCGCCGTGCCCGGCTTCACCGGCAACGACGATGTCGTCTTTCAGCAGCGAAGCCACGCGCCGCCGGGCCAGGGGCTCATCGTCGACGACCAGGGCCCGGATCATCGCGGCACCTCGATGACAACCGCAAACCCGGCATCGGGAGAGGTGGTAACGGTCAGCGCTTGCCGGTCGCCATAAAGTTGACGCAGGCGGCGGCGCGTATTGCCAAGACCGATACCATCTTCGATCTCCGTCGTCCCGCGCCCGTCATCGGCCACCGTCAGTCGCACACCATCCGCTGTCCGTTCGGCGCTCAGGGTCAAGATGCCGCCGCGTACGCGCGAAGCCAGCCCATGGCGCACCGCGTTTTCCGCCAGGGGCTGAAGCAGCAGCGCCGGGACCCGGCAATTCAGCGCCCCCGGGTCGATCCGGCGCACGATGGTCAGGCGGTCGCCCAACCGCTCCTGTTCGATGGCCAGGTAGGCTTCGGTAAAGTCGAGTTCTTCCGCCAGCGTGCAGATCTGGCCACGGCCGTCGATGGACAGGCGCAACAGCTCACCCAGGCGCGCGATCAGGCGGTTAGCGCGCACCGGGTCTTCGGGCACCAGGGCGGAAATGGCGTTCAGCGTGTTGAACAGAAAGTGGGGCTGCAGCTGCGCGCGCAGGGCGGCGGTTTCGGCTTCGGCCAATTGGGCCTCCAGTCGCGCCGAGGCGACTTCGCGGTCGCGCAGCCGGGTATAGGCGCGCCCGGCAATGACCAGGCCGATAATCAGGCAATAGATCATCAGGTTGACGTGGATACTGCCGGACAGCTTGAGGATGATCAGGTCGCTGGCATCCGGGAAATGGGGATTGTCGCGGTTGATGATGCTGGCCACGGCGACATAGACGAGTGCGTGGCCGACAGCGACGGCGATCCCGGCTGGCAGGTGGACCGCGACGAAGCGGCCGATGGCGGTGCTGTTGAAATCAAAGCGGATGGCCAGCCAGACGACAAGCGGCGTCAGGAGCGCCCATGAAAGATACCACGGCACGGTGGTGACAAACGCCTGAAGCCAGGATTGCGGCGTGCCGGTGACGCGCGATGAGACATACATCTGCACGGACATGATAAACGACACGACCAGCCAGATGACGATCACCATGGCAAACCACGCAGCTTTGCGGTGTAGTGCTGGCCAGTCGGGGAGGCGGGGCGGTGTCATGGCCGGAGGATCAGCCATTTGGCGTTTCCATGCAAGACACACGAAAAAAGCGCCGGATCGTGAAATCCGGCGCTCCGCGTTTTTGAGATCAACTCAGTCCTGATGAAGCGAGCCCGATCCGGAAATGGTCGATTCCAGGCTTTCCGGCTTGGTCTTGAGTTCGACATTGCCGGAACCCGACAGGTCGACCTTGACCTTGCCCGAGGCGTGGATATCGGTGCCGCCGGATCCGCTTAAGCGAACCGTTGCATCCTTGGCGCGCAGATCCTCCAGGTCGGCCTCGCCACTGCCGGAGATATTGACGTTAGCCACCTGAGTAATACCTGAGCCATGGAAGGAGCCGCTGCCGTGGACTTCGACGTCGAGCTTCGGCTGGTCGTAGTTGTGGACGTCGATGACGCCTGAGCCCAGGACCAGAAAACGGGTAACCGAAGGGGCAGTGACGACGATGCGCAGGCCTTCCTTGTTGGACTGCGCATCGATGCCGTCCTTTCCGATCGTGAAGTTGACCGAATCCGGGATGTCCGGAGTATCGAGCATCCACAACTTGTTGTCATCAAAGCGGACGGCGTCGATCAGCGCCTTGGGCCCGGTGATCTGGATCGAGGCATTGGCGCCCTGAACGTATTCGATATCGGCGTCGAGATCCGATGCCAGGCTGTCGCCACCTGTCCAGGCGATGGTGCGCATGATGGCAGGCTGAGGCTTGGCGGCGTCGCCCTTGCGGAAGCGGATGTGGTCGCCGTCTTCGATGACGCTGATCGAATAGCCCTTGTCGGTGATTTCCCTGCCGGCCAGGGCGAAGGCCCCGGCCAGGCAGACGATCGATACGGCAGTCGTGATGCCTGCGATGACAAACAGTTTCTTGATCATATCTGCCTCCTATCAGGCGTGTGCGTCGAGCGCGGGTTTAAGGACCTTGTAGTGCAGGCGGGCATACCAGACGACGCCATTGACCAGCCAGATGGTCAGGGCGGCCATCAGGGTGCCGACCGCCGTCGCTCCGGCCATCATGCCGATACCCATCAGAAGCGCCACGACCCAGCCGCCCGGAAGCGGCAGGAAGGGGCCGACGGCGAAGACGACGCCCCCGCCAATAAAGACGCCGATGGCGGCGGCGAAGAAGCCGAGCAGAGCGCCGGCGACGCTGCCGAGCAGGGGCAGCAGGATAAGGACGTCCAGTGCGCCAAGGCCGATAATACCGGCAATGGCGCCGATGGCGGCCGACGGTGTCTTGGCTGTTTCCCAGCTTTTCATGCCGGCCTCGGCACGCAATTCGCGCGACAGCCGGTCAGGGTCGCCCAGGGCGGTGGCCACTTCGGCTTCGGAGCGGCCTGCGGCGGCTGCGTCGTTGAAGTGCGCCTCGTAGTCGGCGGTGATGTCGGCGATGGCCGAAGGCGACAGGCCGGAAAGGCCGCGCTTCAGACGATCCATGAATTCAGTGCGAGTCATCTCTCTCAAGCCTCCGGAGCGGGCTGGGCCAAGGATGGCGAAGGGGGGGTCAAAAGGGCGTCGACGGAGCGCGAAAAGCCGCGCCATTCTTCGGTTTGCGCCTTTAGTGCGTCGTGACCCTGGCGGGTCAGGCGGTAGTATTTGCGCGACGGGCCGGACGAGGATTCAACCAGGTAGGTTTCAACCAGTCCGTCGGACTGCATGCGCCGCATAAGCGGATAGATGGTGCCTTCCCCCATGCCGATGGCATCGGAAAGCCGGGCGGCGATCTCATAGGCATAGTTCTCGCCGCGCGCCAGCACAGCCAGGACGCAGAAGCCCAGGACCCCTTTCTTCAGTTGGATATCGATGGATTCAGCCATGATCCTTGGTTCCGGTTAGGCCACCTTGTTCCGGATGAGTGCCTAAAAACATCCGGAACAGGGCGGGCAGCGCCGCGAACTGCGGCGCCATGACCATAGATTACGGCAAGCTACCTGTTGATGCAAGGTACATAACATTAAATGATAGTAAGCTTTGAAAGGTAGCTATCAAAGCTCAATTGGATAAGGTTTTGTTATCGGCTGAGTTGGTTCATAAGGCGCAGAACCGCCTGGGCATGGCTCTTAAGAGGATCCGGACCGCCATAGATGTCCAGGCGGCGACCTGGCGCGATGCCTTCGCCTTCCGGCCAGCGCCCCTGGACGTCGCGGTAGATTTCCGCCGACAGGGTGAAGGTCCAGCCATTATCGAGCGGCTTGGGGATCTGGTCCGAAAATGCGCCCCGCGTCGTAGTCCCGACCGTCGTGACATTAGGCAGAGCCTTCATCGTCATCACAAAGACTTCGCCGGCGCTGACCGTGATGTCGCTAGTCAGGACATAGACCGGGCCAGTGTAGCGTACACGCTGAGAGGGCCGGACGTAGAAGGCCTGCGGCGTGGTGTCAGGTGTGGCGGCCGGAAGTTTGGTATAGGCCAGGTGCGGTTCGGCGGTGAAGCGTGAGGCGATGGCACGCGCCGTGGAATCGTGACCGCCGCGATTGTTGCTGACATCGACGATCACGGCTTTCGTACCGGAAAACGCCGTCAGAGCTTCGTCCAGTATGGCATCGAGCGTCGTCAGGTCACTGCTGTCGTTCACCGCATAA
The DNA here is from genome assembly GCA_966212005.1 of uncultured Asticcacaulis sp. Taxonomy (GTDB): domain Bacteria; phylum Pseudomonadota; class Alphaproteobacteria; order Caulobacterales; family Caulobacteraceae; genus Asticcacaulis. The sequence continues at coordinate 1,225 of CBIHPL010000137.1, read as the reverse complement.
CCGCCCATGGTCATGACGCTCAGATAGCCGATATCGCCGCGCCGGCCCCAGAAAATTTTCTGGTTACCGACGTGATGCCCTTTCCCTGCCAGAACGTCGTTGAGGATGCCGTCGCGGTAGGCGCCGAGCCAGGTCTTGACCGCAACCTTGTTCCCGAGCCGGGTGATCGTCGCCGCCTGGCCGCCTTCTACGGTGTCCACGCCATTGCTGACTTCGCTGTGTGGTTCGTCGAGCGCTGTATAGACTTCCGTCAGGGCCTGCCAAAGTTGCGCATCGCTGTCAAGCCGTGGATGACGAGAGCGAATGTCCTTCATCAGCTTCGGCCAGTCGACGCCAACGCGCTCGAATGACGGATAATGCGTGCGCAGCGTCGCTGTCACGAAGGCGAAGCGCCGCTCGGGCGTCCAGGCTTCTGGCGACCGGCAGGCGGCGGGCAGGGCGGGAATAGGTTGGAAATCATAGAAGGTTTCTTCCGGGCCGGGTGTGAGGGCGATATGGCCGCCCGGGCGCGCCTGCCATTGCACGAACAGGCCGTCAGGATCGCCGCTGCCGCGTGGGTCTTTCAGGCACAGGCCGTCCGCGACATGATAGAGTGTCAGCCGATCCGGCGCGATATCGACGATATAGCCGTAGCCCTTCGCCAGCCACTGTCCGGTAAGCCGTGTATCGTATCTTTCCCCTGTCCTGACCTCTGACAAGGGCGCGGCGGCAAGACCAAGGGCGAGCAGGTAGCTGATCATGGATGTCTCCCGTGACGATGGAGTCTAGCCAATTTTGCACGGCGGCGTCCGGCGAATTTCGCTCCTATAATGGCGATATTCGTCATATACTCGTTATTCACCGCCGTATTTCGCAGGAGACTTCATGGACGGGTTCGACCGTAAACTGCTCGATCTTGTTCAGCAGGATTGCAGCCTGTCACACGGCGAGCTGGGACGACGCGTCTCGCTGTCGGCGTCAGCCGTGAGGCGCCGTCTGGCGGCCATGAAGGCGTCCGGCATCATCGTCGGCGAAGTCGCGTTGGTAAGCAGCCAGGGGCAGACCGGCATCACCGTTATCGTCAGCGTTCCCTTTCACCAGGAAACAGGCGAGGGCTATGATGCCTTTCGCGCCCGCATGCTGGCGGACGCGCGTGTCTTGCAGTGCTACTCCGTCGCCGGGCAGTTCGATTTCATGCTGGTCGTCGCGGCCCGCGATCCCGCGGACTACGAACAGTGGGGCGAAC
>CBIHPL010000136.1:0-8264 GCA_966212005.1 uncultured Asticcacaulis sp. | reverse complement strand
AATCATTGGGCTTCGGCGACACGGCGTCAGGGTCGTCCTTGCTGTTGATTGCCTTCCTGTCCGCATCATAAAGCTCGGTGGCTTCCGCGACGCTGAGACCTGTCAGTCCACGCAGATCTACGACAAGGTCCATGTCCTCCCCGGTGGAACGGTTGAGCGCGAAGATCGCCACCTCCCCGGTTTCTGGATTATGTATGCCGGTCACCAGCAGGTGGGGCACAGCGCCATGCGCCTTGGTCTCAAACGTCGTCGTATGGACCTTCAGACGCAGGACTTCGCCATGACCGAAGCGCGAGGCGGCGGCGATCGGATGAAAGATGGTCTGACGCCAGGCCGGACCGCCGGTTTCGGTAAAGATCGGGCCGATGACATTGACCAGCTGCGCGAAACACGCTGCTTTCACGCGGTCGGCATTGTTCATCATGACGATGAGCGCGCCGCCGACGACCAGGGCGTCTTCGAAATTGTATATTTCCTCCAGCAACTCCGGCGCCTGAGGCCAGCCTGGCTTCTTGGTGAACTGAGGATGATGGGTGCGGTACCAGACATTCCACTCATCGAAGCTGAGCATGATACGCTTCTTTGAGCGGCGTTTCGCGGCCACCGCGTCGGCGACCGCAGTGATTTCCTTGATGTAGAATTCGAGATTATCGACCTCGCCGAAGAATTCGGCAATGTCGTCGTCGTCATTGCGGAAATAGGCGTGCAGGCTGATCATGTCGACCTGCTCGAAGCACTCGTCCAGCACCTCATATTCCCACTTGGCGTAGGTCGGCATGGCGCGCTGCGACGAACCGCACGCCGCCAGCACCAGGTCCGGGCTGATCCAGCGCATGATCTTCGCGGTTTCGCGCGCGACGGCCCCGTATTCCTTGGCCGTCTTGGCGCAAGTCTGCCACGGCCCGTCCATCTCGTTGCCCAGGCACCAGAACCTGATGTCGTGCGGCTCTTCATGACCGTGCGCGCGGCGGAGGTCAGAAAATTTGGTGCCGCCGGGATGGTTGCAGTATTCAATGAAATCGCGCGCCTCGGCCGGACCGCGCGTGCCCAGGTTCACAGCGAACATCGGCTCGATATCGGCCTTGCGGCACCAGGTAATGAACTCGTTGGTGCCGAACTGGTTGGTCTCGGTCGATCCCCAGGCGAGGTCGAGGCGCACGGGGCGCTGGTCCTTGGGCCCCACCCCGTCTTCCCAGTCGTAGCCCGACAGGAAGTTGCCGCCCGGATAGCGCACGATGGTCGGCCCCAGTTCCTTGGTCAGGGCCAGAACGTCGCCGCGGAAGCCGTGTTCGTCAGCCGTCGGATGGTCGGGCTCATAGATGCCGCCGTAGACGCAGCGCCCAAGGTGCTCGACGAAGGTGCCGAATACGCGGCGATCCAGCGGGGCGACGACGAAGTCGCGATCGGCGACAACGGTGGCTTTGAGGGTCATAGGCTTTAGTCTCTAGAGAACATGGAAAAGGAGGTCGTTGACGCGGTGTTCTGCGTCCTTGAGGGCTTGGTCGATGGGCTTGTGGCCAGTGATGGCCGAAGCCATCTCGTCACCGATAATGTCCTGAATGGCGATCTGGCGCTCGACGCCGGCCGGCAGGGTCTGGCCGACTGTGGCCAGCGCCACGATGCCGTTGCGGTGCGGCAGGCCGAGATATTGCGGGCTGCGCGCGATGTCGGCCTGGGTCGGCAGGTGGCCGGTGCGCGACCAGTCGTAGTCGCGCTGTTGCAGGAACTTCATCAGGCGGATGACCGCTTCGCGTTGTTCGGGCGTGCGCTCACGCTTGGGCATCACCCAGGCGTGGCCGTCGACATAGGCAGTCTGCTTATGTCCATAGAGCATGGGGTACGGCTTGACGGTATAGCCAGCCGCCAGAGGCCGGCCCGGCGTATTGGCTTCGGCATTGAAGGCGCCGATCATCCAGGTGCCGACCAGGCATACCCCGCCCTGCCCGTTCAGAAACGCCGCCATCGTCGCCGGATAGTCCTGCGTCGGCGCCATCAGCCCCTCGGCATAGATCTGGCGGAACAGCTCGACCACACGGCGCGCTTCAGGTGTATCCAGCCGGATATGCTTGTTGTCCGGGAAGAAGACCGCGTTCTGGTCGAGCAGGTAAGTATAGATGTTGCGCGTAAAGGCAGCGCGTTCGTTGTCGGTCGGCTGGAGCAAGTATGGCAGGCCCGTCGCCTTTTTGAACTGACGCGCCTGGGCCAGCAGTTCTTCCGGGCTGCGCGGCAGGATGGGCTGGCCATCGCGGACAAGGCCGGCCTTTTGGAACAGGCCCATATTGATGTGCCAAAGCTGCGTCCAGTTGTCGAACGGCATGCCGTAGACGTGGCCTTTGACCGTCACGCCATTGCGCGCCGCCGGGGTGAAGTTGTCAACATCAAGCCCGACCCTGGCGAAGTCGTCATCGAGCGGCTCGATCAGGCCGCGCGACACGAAGTCCGGCATGACCGACATGTGCATGGTGACGATGTCGGGCGGATCGCCGGCGGCATACTGGGCCGACAGCTGGTCGTAGCCCGGCCACGGCGCGATATTGACCTTCAGCCGGATGTCCGGATTCTGCTTCTCGAAGTCGTCGAGAATCTGGGTGACGATCTCGCATTCACCGTCGGGATTGCGTAAGGGAGGTTGGCCCTTGGGCACATTGGCGCGGCACTCGCCGAAGATGCGCTGGACGCTGATTTCGGTGACATGGCTTTTTTCGGTGCACGAACCGAGCGCCAGAAGCGCGACGGCAATAAGAATCCGTTTCATCGCGCCGCCGCTCCCGACACCGCCTTGACGATGTACTTCTGGAAGATGATGTAGACGACCAGAATCGGCGTGGCGGCGAACACCGCCTGGGTCATCAGATACCCCAGGCCGCTCGTCTGGGCGAAGTTGATCTGCGACGCGGCAAGGCCCACGGTCAGGGTGAACATCTCGGAACGCGTCGCCGAAATCAGCGGCCACCAGTATTCATTCCAGGAAGCCAGAAATGTGAATATGCCGAGCGTGGCCTGCGCCGGCAGGGTCAACGGCAGAAGAACCTTCCAGAAAACCTGGAAACGTGAGGCATTGTCGAGCAGCGCCGCCTCGTCCAGTTCCTTTGGGATGGCGCGGAAGTACTGCGTCATCAGGAAGACGCCGAAGGGGGCTGCCAGACCGGGGAGGATCAGCCCTGGATAGGAGTTATGCAGGTGCAGCGCTGTGAACATCTGGTGGCGGGTGATGATGACCGCCTGCTCGGGGATGGCCAGGCCGAACAGGACGAACAGGAACAGCTTGTCGCGGCCGGGGAAGTCGAGGCGCGCGAAGCCATAACCGGCAAGCGACGACAGGATGAGAACGCCAAGCGTCGTCACGCCCGACACCAGGACCGAATTCATCAGCCAGCGGAAGACCGACGAGTTGTTCAGAATGTCGCTATAGTTCTCGAGCGTGTACGGCCCGCGGAAGGCATTGGCGGTCGAGCGCATCAGCTCGCCATTGGCCTTCAGCGACAGGAGCACCGTCCAGATCAGAGGGATCAGCATTATGAAGCCGAGGACGATCAGCGTCACCAGCACCAGCGTGTTGCGCAGGGATTTGTGGCTTGCATGGCTCATCACGACACCTGCTTGCGGCTGGTGACGAAATACTGGATGAGCGTCGCGACGAGGATGATGCCGAACAGGATCTGCGAGGCAGCGGCGGCATAGCCGATGTCCCAGCGCCGGAAGCCGACTTCGAAGATGAACAGCACGATCGGCCGCGACGCACCGTTCGGCCCGCCCTGGGTGATCAGTTGGGGTTGGCCGAAGAGCTGGAATTGCAGGACGCACTGGAAGATGGCGACGAGGATGACCGTGCGGCTCAGGGCCGGCAGGGTGATCGACCACAGGGTACGCAACCAGCCGCTGTTGTCGAGTTCCGCCGCTTCATAGATGTCCTGCGGCACCTGTTGCAGCGCCGACAGATAGAGCATCATCGGCAATCCTAAGCACCACCAGACGGTGATGATCGCCATGGAGACCATCACCAGGTTCGGGTCGCTGAGGAACGGAATGGCATCGAGCCCCATGGCGTGGCGGATATTGGCCGCCAGTCCGCCTTCGGTCATCAGGATCATGCGCCAGATCAGGGTGACGATGGTCACCGACAGGACCGATGACGAAAAGAATACACCGCGGAAGATCGCCGCGGTCCGGTCGTTGCGATTGAGCAGCAAGGCCAGGAAAAGCGGGATGACCGTTAGCGGCGGCACGGTCAGCAGCACGAAGTAAAAGGTGTTGGCGACCGACTGCAGAAAGACCGTATCCTTCATCAGGCGCGCGAAGTTCTCGAAGCCGACGAATTCGCGGCCGCCGAACAGGTCGGCCTTGAACAGGCTCAACCCCATGCCGGAGATCAGCGGGAAAATGAGCAGGCAGAGATAGGCAATCAGGTACGGCGCCACGAACAGGGCGTTCGACCATTGCCGGGAAGCGGCCCGGGCGCTCATCAGGCAGCCTCGTCGGCGTGGTAGCCAGAGCCATCCCCGGAGAACAGGTGGGCACGCGCGCTGTCGATTTTCAGGTGGATGGCGTCGCCCATGGTCACGCGGCTGTTGCCGGCGTCTTCGGCGGTGATCGGTGTGCCGTCCGACAGCTTGGCATAGACCAGGGTGCGTTCGCCCAGACGCTCGACGAATTCGACCGTCGCAGCATGGCCATCGCCGGAGACCTTGATGCATTCGGGACGCAGGCCAAGCCGCCAGTGATCCGAAGCCGGCAACACCGACATGGGTACGTGTGTGGCAATCTTGGCGCCCGCGACGGTGGCGACGGCGAAACCGCCTTCGTCCTGGATCGTGCTTTTAAGGATATTCATCGACGGCGAACCGACAAAGCCGGCGACAAAGACGTTGGCCGGGCGCGCATAAATTTCCATCGGGGTACCGACTTGCTGGACCTTGCGGTCCTTCATGACGACGATACGGTCGGCCAGGGTCATGGCTTCGACCTGATCGTGCGTCACCAGGATCATGGTCGCCTTGAGACGCCTGCGCAGTTGCGCCAGCTCAATGCGCGTGCGCATGCGTAGCGCCGCGTCGAGGTTCGACAGCGGTTCATCGAACAGGAAAAGGTCGGGATTCTTGACGATGGCTCGGCCGATAGCGACGCGTTGCTTCTGGCCGCCCGACAGTTCGCCGGGCTTGCGCGCCAAAAGGCCGTCCAGTTCCAGGATGCGTGCGGCGTCTTCGACCCGGCGGCGGATTTCGTCCTTGGCGACACCGATGTTTTTCAGGCCAAACGCCATATTGTCGGCGACCGACATGTGCGGATAGAGCGCGTAGTTCTGAAAGACCAAAGCGACGCCGCGCTGTCCCGGCGGCAGGTTATCAACCCGGCGCTCACCGATATGGATCTCACCCGTGTCGACGGTTTCCAGCCCTGCAATCATGCGCAGCAGTGTGGTCTTGCCGCAACCCGACGGCCCCAGGAACGCAATGAATTCATTGGATGCGATCCGCAAGGAAACGTTGTCCAGCACTTCCGTCGCGCCAAACGCTTTCGAGACATTCCTGATGTCGATACCGCTCACGGCCGCTCCCTGCTCCTGGCCGGCGCATCTGCGCCGTTTCACTCCGGTCTGGTCGCGCCTTATATGTGGCGATTTACTCAGACAACATCGATGTAACACTGAAGTTCAGACGCAGCAAGTGGCAAACGCAGGACAAATTTCGCGCGGCATACCTGTAGCTGTCGTCATTTTTTCTGCGGCGCAAAATCGAAATGCCGCGGCCTGACTTTTCATCCGCGAACATTTGTCTGACTATTCCGCAAATGTGGCAGGGTTTATCGTTCGTTAGCCGATCGAAACGCATCACTTTTTTATATTCGTTCTGGCATATGAAGGACGTGCCTAACAGCACGCAAATAGACGGGCCGGTCTTCATCGCCCCCCCTAGCCAAAGCCCGGCCCGTCTATTTGATTTACACGACCGGCCTTGCGCCGGTTTTTTTATGCCTGGAAATCAAGCAGTAAAGAAAATCAAGCAGCAAAAAGGCCCCGGCAATCCCTGCCGAGGCCTTTGTCGCCCCAAACCCGCAGAGTCTGCGGGCTATCCAAATTTCGCTGCCGTACGTAGCGGCCTGTGCATAAGTCTCATCTTTTTTGCATTTGGTCAATGCGCATTTATCGTCTCCTTATTTTTTTGCCACATCTCCGCCAAACTTCAGCACCGCCATATTACTGCGTCCAGACAAATGTCGCTCCGGACCAGGCCGGCAAATTATAGCTGAAGGTGCGGGAGGCTGAGCTGACGGCGAAGCTGCGGGAAGTGCTTCCGCCGTTGACGGCAATAAGCGCAATCGTGCCGTCGGGGTTCTTGAACGCCACGGTGTCGATGCCGCCCGCGCTGTCCGAGGCAATGCGGACGGCGCCCGTCTTCACGAACTTCGAGGCATGACCAAAGGCATAATATTCGAGATTGCGCGTCACCTCACCTGTGGCGGAATTGATCGTCACCACGCCCCGGCAGTTGCCGCACCCTCCCTTATGCGGACCGTGGTTTTCATCGAGCGCCAGGTTCCACATCAGTACGCCTTTCGACCAGTGGCGCGTCGAGTTCACGATCAGCGTCTTGAGCGTCCAGGCAAAATTCTCGTCAAAAGCCGACGCCCAGTCGCCGCCGGAGCATTCGGTGAAATAGGTCTCCTTGGCCGGATAGGCGTTGTGCACCGTCGACTGCGCCGAAACGTCGCCGCCATAGCAGTGCCAGGCAACACCAGCCACATAAGGATTGGCGGTCGCATCGCCCAGCACAGCCAGCGGTGAACTGGCCAGGTCCCAGTTGTGGTCGTAGTCGAGGATTTTGACCGCCTGCCCGCTGGCTGCCAGCTTTGGCCCCAAATGCCCGCCGATAAAGGCGGCGCGCGAGGCTGGATCGACGCGCATGCCTGGATAATCGCCGGGCTCGAAGCCCGGTTCGTTCTGTAGCGTCAGCATGGTGATCGGCACGCCTTCAGCCCCCATATCCTTGACGTAGCGCACCAGATAGTCGGCGAAATAGGGATAGGCAGAAGGCTTCAACGAACCGGTGATCAGGCTGTCGCTGGTTTTCATCCAGCCGGGCGCGCTCCACGGACTGGCCATGACGGTCAGCTTGGCATTGAGCGCCAGGGCCTGCTTGACGGTCGGGATGACGTCCGTTCTGGCCGGCGCGATCGAGAAATTCGCAAGTGTGGGATCGGTCGCACCCGCCGGCATGTCATCGTACGAGTAGTGGACTGACGAGAAGTCCGACGCGCCGATCGTCAGACGCGTGAAGCTGAACCCCAGGCCCGTATCGCCGAACAGATCGCGCATCAGGGCATCGCGCTGGCCGGCGGTCATTTTTTGCTGGATCAGATAGGCCGAGGCATCGGTGATCGAGGCGCCAAAACCGGTAATCGACTGAAAGGTCTGGGACGGATCGACGGTGATGACCGTGCCCGACCCTGTGCCGCCCGCCATGGTTACGTCGGCCTGCGGCGCCAGCAGCTTGGACTTGTCGCCGGTTGTCTCCCACACCTTAACCGTCAGGCTGGTGACAGCGGGTGTGGTCGGCGCGGGCGTCGCCGGCGTACCACCGCCGCCGCTAGCGGAACCTCCGCCACAGGCTGTCAGAGGCATTGCCATGGCCAGGACAGCCACAAATGTGGACGTCAGGAGATGGTTGCGAAACATACGCGTCACTGAGGTCATGGGTTACATCCTTCCTGCGGCGACCTGTCCTGCGACATAGTCCGCGTGTGACGGCATAACGCCGACGCACTTGGCTATGACACGGGCAATGTCATTGAGATAGTTCACGATCCGCGCCTCGGGCTGGAGGTCGACGAACGGATCATAGCTTTCGGGGATAAGGCCCTGGCCGATCAGCACCTGTATCCAGCTTTCTTCGGCGAACAGTTCTTCGCCGTCCTTGAACACGCGGCCGGACGCAGCAAAATTGTCGAGCTTGCGGCGCAGAGCCTCGGGCAGCGCGATCTCGCGGCAGGCGCGCCACAGCGGCTCATCGCGATTGTTGAGGTAGTAGTGAGCGATGATGAAATCGCGGATGCGTGAGAATTCGAACTCGCTCTGGGCGTTGAACTCATCGATCGTGCGTTGATCGAAGTGTGTGTCGGGAAACAGCGACAGCAGCCGCAGCAGGTGACTCTGGATCAGGTGGATGCTGGTCGATTCCAGAGGTTCCAGGAACCCGCTGGCCAGGCCGATGGCCACGACGTTGCGGTTCCACGCCTTCTTGCGGCGCCCGGTAGTAAAGCGGATGACG
>CBIHPL010000135.1:0-8271 GCA_966212005.1 uncultured Asticcacaulis sp. | reverse complement strand
CTTCCTCCATAACGGAGATCGGTGCGCGCCGTTTTGGGCGCACACCGATCCATTAGACCTTAACTTGCCGCACACGGGCATTCATCAGGCCGGCGAGCGGCGAAGCAGAATTCAGCATGTTTCCGCTTTACACGGTTACTGCTTGTCCTTCACCTCGATTTCGGGCTTGCCGCCGCCGGGCTTCAGCGTGACGTCGGGACGCAGGGCATGATGCTGGGCATCTGGGGGAACGCGGAAGCGGTGCTGGTCTTCGGGCGGGAAGTATTCCTTATCCTCACCCGACTGGTTCAGTTCGTTGGGCCTAAAAACGAGCTTGCCCTCATAGGTGCCTTCCTGCGACAGCGGATCGTCGCGGCGTTCGGCATGGTCCTGGGGCTGGTCTTCGAGCTTGAACGGCGCGTCGCCATCTTGCGGTTTTTGAACCACATCGCTTGAACCGCCCATCACGGCGTTGGCTGCGTCGTTTTGAATGTTGCGGGTTCCACGATCAACGGCAGTGTTCGCGGGTGAAATGACTCCTGTGTCCGGACTTACGCCTTCGGCGGCGATCGTCTTTTCTTCGGCGATATCCGTACGCGCATTGGCGTAGGACGTATCCGCCGACCCTTGAAGCTCGGTATCCGGACTGGACTGGCCCTGAATGCCGGCAATGGAATCAAGGCCGGCTGTCTCGCCCCCCAGGCCGTTGCCGCCGGCACCATCGCTCAGCGAGCCATTGCCAAGGCTGTTGGTCTGTTCCGGATGCAGGATCGTGCTGCCTTGCGTCTGTCCCTGCCGTGATTGCGACTGGCCGTCCTGAGATTGGTCAAAACGGGCACGGTCATTGTGAATCTGGTCTGCCATGGGAGTCGCTCCTTCCTATTGAGGAAGGAGCGTACTCCTGTGTGCAGTAAGGATCGGATGCCGGTTTTACCGAGCAGCGTAAGCCACAGATTAAGAGCGGGGCCCCGCCTTAGTTCAATCCTTTGGCGCCTTCGATCAGGTCCTTGACCACTGATGGATCCGCCAGGGTCGAGATATCGCCCAGGGCTTCAGGCTGGCCTTCGGCGATCTTGCGTAAGATTCGGCGCATGATCTTGCCCGAACGCGTCTTGGGCAGGCCCGGCGCCCACTGGATGACGTCCGGCGAAGCGATTGGACCGATCTCGCGGCGAACATGCTCACGCAAGGTCTTCTTGAGATCGTCCGAGCCCTGGACGCCGGCCTTCAGCGTGACATAGCACCAGATGCCCTGGCCCTTGATGTCGTGCGGGTAGCCGACGACAGCGGCTTCGGCGACGTCGTGGTGCGAGACCAGGGCGCTTTCGACCTCGGCTGTGCCTATGCGATGGCCCGAAACATTGAGCACGTCGTCGACGCGACCGGTGATCCAGTAATAGCCATCGGCGTCGCGACGGCATCCGTCACCGGTGAAGTACATGCCGGGATAGGTCGAGAAGTAGGTCTCGAGAAAACGCTGGTGGTCGCCGAACACCGTGCGCATCTGACCCGGCCACGAATCGGCGATGCACAGATTGCCTTCTGTTGCGCCTTCCAGCACCTTGCCTTCCGCATCGACCAGCACCGCGACGACACCTGGAAGCGGCAGGGTCGCGGAGCCCGGCTTGGCGGGAACAGCACCCGGCACCGGCGTGATCAGGTGGCCGCCGGTTTCGGTCTGCCACCAGGTATCGACGATCGGGCAGCGGCTGTCGCCGACGACGCGGTGATACCACATCCAGGCTTCCGGATTGATGGGCTCACCGACCGTACCGAGCAGGCGCAGGGAGGCACGGCTATACGTCTTCACGGGCTCCTCGCCTTCGCGCATCAGGGCGCGAATGGCGGTCGGCGCTGTGTAGAAGGTGTTGACCTTGTGCTTGTCGATGACAGCCCAGAATCGGCTGACGTCGGGATAGTTGGGCACGCCTTCGAACATCAGCGAAGTGGCCCCATTGGCCAGCGGGCCGTAGACGACGTAGGAATGGCCCGTGACCCAGCCGACATCGGCCGTGCACCAGAAGATATCGCCGTCCTGATAGTCGAAGGTCGTCTTGAAGGTATAGCTGGCCCAGGCGAGATAGCCGCCCGTGGTGTGCAGCACGCCCTTGGGCTTGCCGGTCGAACCTGAGGTGTAGAGGATGAACAGCGGATCTTCGGCATTCATCGGCTCGGGCGGACAGACATCCGAAACGTCCTTCAACGCTTCGGCGACCGCCACGTCCTTGGGGCCGCGCGTCCAGGCCGTCGGCGTGTGATCGACGACCAGCACATTGCGGACATTCGGGCACTGCTCCAGCGCCTTGTCGACATTGGCCTTGAGTGGGATCGACTTGCCGCCGCGCAGGCCTTCATTGGCGGTGACGACGACATCCGACTGGCAGTCGATGATGCGGTTGGCGATGCTGTCCGGCGAGAAGCCGCCGAAGACAACGCTGTGGACGGCGCCGATGCGCGCGCAGGCCAGCATGAAATAGGCCGCTTCCGGCACCATCGGCAGATAGAGGGTGACACGGTCGCCCTTGTTGACGCCATAGCGCTTCAGCAGGTTGGCGCGCTTGTTGACCTCGACCGACAGCTGGCGGTAGGTAACGGTCGAAGACACGCCGGGGTCATCGCCTTCGAAGATCAGCGCGACCTGGTCGCCGCGTTGCGCCAGATGGCGGTCGATGCAGTTGGACGAGACGTTGAGCACGCCGTCATGATACCAGCGGATGCGGAAGTCCTCGCGCTGGTAGCTGACGTCCTTGACCTTGGTGAACGGCTTGATCCAGTCCAGCGCCTTGCCGAGGTTCGTCCAGTGCGCTTCCGGATCGCGGGCAAACAGGTCTGTCTGCGCCTTCAGCCCTTCGGCCGTCAGGGTGCCGGGGCGAATGAAATCGGCCGGAACCGGGAAAATGGCATCGTCGCTCACCTTGTAGTCTCTCCTGTGTGCCGCGGTCCTGCCGCAACGGCATTTTTTTCGGCGCGACCTTAGGAAATAAGGATTCCAGAGTCGAGAGGACCAATGCGAAAAATCGTTGGCTTTATGGGTCTACACGCCTAAAAGCCGTCGCAATCGAAACTGTCCGCTCAGGGTTTTTGTTTTGTCGCGATATCTGGCCAAAACCGCTGCGTACTTTTGACATATCACTCTAGGAGTTCCCATGCTGCTTCATCTGTCGACCTGGTGCGAAATCGAAAAGCGCCTGGAAACCTCGCGCACCGTCATCGTGCCCATCGGTTCCAACGAACAGCACGGCCCCATGGGGCTGCTCGGCACGGACTGGCTGTGCCCGGAAATCATCAGCCACGCAGCGGAGAAGGAAGGCGATCTCCTGATCGCGCCGACCTTCAATATCGGCATGGCCCAACACCATCTGGGGTTTCCCGGCACGATTTCCCTGCGGCCCACGACCTTCATGTCGGCCATCGAGGACTGGGTCGATTCCCTGGCGCGGCACGGCTTTGACCGCATCTACTTCCTCAACGGTCATGGCGGCAATGTCGCCACCATCGAGGCGACCTTCTCGCAGATCTATTCGCACTACTCGTTCTCGGGAGAGCCCTGCCCCTTCATCCTGAAGCTCCGGAACTGGTGGGACCTGCCGGGCATTATGCGCCTGGCCGCCAAGCTGTATCCGACCGGTCACGGCAGCCACGCCACGCCGTCGGAAATCGCCGTCACCTTCGCGGCCTATCCCGACCACGTAAAGTCGGCGCCTATGGAACCAAAGATCGCCCCCGATGGTCCCATACGCGACGCGCTCGATTACCGGTCGCGCTTTCCCGACGGCCGCATCGGCTCGGACTCGTCGCTGGCCACCGTCGAAGACGGACGCACCCTGATCGCGGCGGCCGCGAAAGGCCTGGTCGAAGACGTGGCCAGATTCTCGGCGGAGTAGACAGAGTTGTCGGGCTAAACTCTGGTTAAGCATAAGCCGCTAAAGTCCCTCCACCTCAACGGGGGCCGACAGATGAGCAGTCACGCCGCGACCACACCTGCATTGCGCCAGTCGCCTCTGTTTGCGGTGACGGTGTTCACCAGCGCGCTACTCGTCTTCTTCGTCCAGCCCATGGTCGGCAAGCTGCTTCTGCCTCTGCTCGGCGGCGCGCCGGCGGTGTGGAACACCTCCATGGCCTTCTTTCAGGCCGCCCTGCTGCTGGGTTACGGCTATGCCCACCTGTTGCAGCGCCTGAAATCGTTTCGCGCCCAGGTCATCGTGCACGGCGTACTCCTGGGCCTGGCGGCGCTGACCCTGCCGCTCGGCATCACGGACGCGTTCGGTCTTCCCGACCCGGAACACCCGATCCTGTGGATGCTCGGCGTCATGATCGTGTCGATCGGCGCGCCCTTCGCCATCCTGTCGGCGACCGCGCCGCTGGTCCAGGCCTGGTTCGCCCTGACGGCAAACCCTGACCCCGCCACCGGCAGGCCGCCGGAACCCTATGCGCTCTATGCGGCCAGCAATCTTGGCAGCCTCCTGTCGCTTGTCGCCTATCCCGTCGTCGTGGAACCCCTGACGCAACTGACCGATCAGCGCATGGGCTGGAGCCTAGGCTATGGTGTGCTCGTCGTGCTTATCCTGACACTGGGGTTTACGCGCCAAGCCAGGCCGGCGCCCGCCGCAACGGAAACGGTCGCTGCGACACCTCGTCCTGCGCCGAAAACCATAGCGATCTGGATCGGGCTGGCCGCCATCCCGTCCAGCCTGATGATGGGCGTGACCACCTACCTGTCGACCGACGTTGCCTCCGCCCCCTTTCTGTGGGTTGCGCCATTGGCGCTTTACCTGCTCACCTTTATCGTGGCCTTCAGCCCGAAGCGGCCGATCAGCCGGAACCTGCTCCTAATCGTCCAGGCCGTGGCGATCTGCGTCTGCTTCTTTGCCATGCCGTTCCGCAGTCCCGACATCCCGCTCCAGATTGTCGTCCACCTGGTGGCCTTCTTCCTGAGCGCGCTGCTGTGCCACTCGGAACTGGCCGACGCCCGCCCGCAACCGGAACACCTGACCCTCTATTATTTGTGCCTGTCGATCGGCGGTGTTGTCGGCGGCGGCTTCAACGCCTTCCTGGCGCCGGTAATCTTTCCGCTCGTCTTCGAATATCCGGTCGTCCAGGCGCTGGTCTGCCTGGCCCGACCCGGGCGGCCGGCCGGCGAGAACCCGCGCCTCACCCAGCTGGAAATCATCTGGATGGCCTTCGCGGTCGTCGATGCCATCGCGCTGCTGATCGTCCTGCAATTCCACTACGATACGCCGAGCTTTACCGCCCTCAAGCTTTTCCTCTTCACCACGTCCCTGCTGTGCGCTTTCGCCCTGCGGCACAGAGGTCTGCTCATGGCGCTGACCCTGGTTATCGCCGGGGTAACCACTCTGTCCATCGGCCAGATTGGCGACGATATTCTCACCGAACGCAACTTTTACGGTGTGGTGCGGATTGCCGAAATAACCGATCCGGTCGCGGGTCCCACACGGCGCATGACGCACGGCACGACCCTGCACGGCGCTCAGGCATTGAACCCGGAGCGCCGCTGCCAGCCTCTGACCTACTACACACGCGAGACCGCCATCGGCCAGACGGTCACCGCGGTCCAGGCGCACACGCCGTCCGCCAATATGGCCGTGGTAGGCCTGGGCGTGGGCACGCTGGCGACCTACGTCCGCCCGCAGGACCACATGGCCTTTTATGAGATCGACCCCGCGGTCATCCGCCTGGCCAGAGATCCGAAATATTTCACCTTCATCTCGGGTTGCGCCAGGGCGCCGGTCAGCTTCCACGCCGGTGACGCCCGGCTGACGCTTTCACCCTTGCCTACGGGCCAGCTCGATTTCCTGGCCATCGACGCCTTTTCGTCCGATTCGGTTCCAGCCCACCTGCTGACGACCGAGGCCATCGGCATGTACCTGTCGAAGCTCAAGCCCGACGGCGTCCTGCTGCTGCACCTGTCCAACCGCCACCTGGAACTGCGCGACCCCGTCATCGCCGCCGTCCGCCAAAGTGGAGGCGTCGCCCTGACCCAGACCAGCACCAAGTCGTTCAAGGGCAGCTTCGCCCAGTCGCCCGCGATTGTCGTTATTGCCGGCCGCAACGACGACGCCTTGTCGGCCTTCCGCGCCGATCCGCGCTGGAAGGTCCGCGATCCGGGCAGGGTCAAGGCGTGGACGGATGATTACACCAACCTGATCGGCGCAATGCTGCGGCATAAGTGACCTCCGACGGATGGCGGATGCCCGCCGGCATGCCGCTTGACTTGATGGCCATCCGGACCGACAGTTAACGATCGGGGGATATATCATGCAGACACTGTTCGATTACCTGAACGCCAATCCCTGGATTTACGGCATCATGGCCTTGAGTCTTGCCGTCTGGATTGCGGCGCTGTCGGTCATCCTTACCTCGCCGAAATTCCTGCGCAAATGGCTCTGGGCGCTGCTGACCCTTGTCTCTTTCACCTTCACCTGGGCGATCGACACCCATTTCACCCTCGGTGTCGGCATACCTGTGGGCGCTCTTTACGTACTATGGTTCTGGCGCTTCGGAAAATCGCCAACCGATGAAGAGATCGCCGAACGCGGCCCGAAACCTGCGGGAGAAGGTCGCAGGGGGATGGCATGGCAAATCGTCTGTTTGCGGCTGGCTTATCTTATCGCCATTGCCGGCGCCGCCGCTCTGGGCGTCTGGGCCGTCACCGGAAATGTCTTTGAACCTATCTTCTCATTGGCCGGCGCCACCATCGCGGATATTCCTCCGGATTTCCGCGCGATGCTGGAGGTCGTGAAATATTTTCAGGCGGGCTTCATGTTTCTGATCTGCGGCGTGTTCGTACTGCTCTTCCTGCGCCCCTACGGATGGGGCAAGGTCCTCACCCTGTTCAGTGCCCTTAGCTGGCTTGGCTTTTGTAGTGCCTTCACGCTTCTGAGCGGAGGATTCGACATGCGTATCGCGCCTGTTCTGGCCGCAGGTGTCGGCATGGTTCTAGCCGCTGCACTCCATCACATCGCAGACCCGCGTTTTACCGGCACCTATCTGCGTCAATCGTAGCGATAGAGCCTCAGGCGCTGGATCCCGCTCTTGCCCGGCGGCAGCCGCAGATGGCGGCCCTGGTGCGTCTGGTCGCCGTTGAGCCAGCGCCCTTCGAGAAACAGGCCGTCCTTATACCCGCCCTCGACGACCTGCTCGATGCCGGCCTGGCTCTTGCCTGACGCGTCAGCGAAGGTCAGGGTGACGCCCGTGCCGGCAACGATGAACTCGTCCTTGCCCGTCTGGATGATCAGCCCGCCATGATTGGCCGGGGTCTGCTTGTCCTTGGCCGTCCATGGATCAACAAAGGTCACCGTGAAGCGATAGCTGCCGAGGTTGAAACTTTGCGGCGTCTGATCAACCGTGCCGTCGTAAGCAATCGGCGGCTTGAAGCCACGCATGGTGCGCGCATTGCCCGTCTTGCCCTGATGCTCGGTCATCAGCGGCGCCAGCTGGTCCAGCACGGCGTAGGCGCCGATTAGCGGATCGTTGTCCGGCAGGTCCTCGATCGAAAACGGCGAAAAGCCCATGGCGTCGAGTTCACCGAAGACGAAGAAGGCATTGGCGGCGGCTTCCGGCCTGCCGGCCAGATTGGCTTCGGGGACGAACAACGGATTGTCATCGCGGCGGAATCTGCGCGCCCAGCCGACAAAGTCCGGCCAGTAGCTGTCGATCGCCAGCAGGTCGACGGCCGGCGCACCGATCTTCCAGATGTCGAACAGGTGCGGCAGAGGGCCGGCCGACGGATACTGGCCCGGTGCCTTGCCCGGCGCATTCAGCGCAGCATTGACATACATGGGCAAGGGATAGGCAGCCTTGCCGGCCAGGGTCAGCTCGTTGGTAAATACGGCATAGCCCCAGGCCTGGAAGACTTCGCGGCCGGCCGGCGTATCTCCAAAAACCTCGGCCCAGGTACCTTTGGTCTTGTTGCCATTTGCGTCCCACAGCGCCTTCAATTCCGGTGTCAGATCCCCTTTGCGCTGCTGAAGCGCGGTCATCAGGGCCGGCGGCACCTGCGCCTTGAAGGCCTTGTCGGCTTCGGCGGAATGGTCGCGCGCCGACGGCAACATGCCGATCTCATTCTCGACCTGGATCATCACCACCGTATGGTCGGTGTCGAAGGTCTTCAGGTGCGCCAGAAGCGCGGCGAAGGCCTTCTTGTCGGCGGTAAGATTATCGGCATCGAAGGCGCTCAGAATATCCTGGGCCACACCGTTTTCGTCGCGGGCACGGCTGTAGGTCTTGGAATCGTGCTTGATCCACGCCGGCGCATAGGTCGACATCGAATTC
>CBIHPL010000134.1:0-8344 GCA_966212005.1 uncultured Asticcacaulis sp. | reverse complement strand
TTGAACCAGGGGCCATACCAGTTGAAAAACCGTTTGAAGACAAAAGCGCCAGCCCCTTCGGAAAACGCTTCCGACAACTGCAGCCACGTAATCCGGACGCGATAAACCCAGGCCGACATTTTTCCATGGGCACCGGCCAGGTGGCCATATTCATGCGCGACAACGGCCATCACCTCTTCGCGCGACAGGGCGCGCAGCAGGGGCAGGCCGAGGCCAAGGACACTGCGACGACCGAAGATTCCGGATTCGCGCCAGCTCATGAAGGCGTTGAAATCGTTGGTGATATAGACAGCGTGAACCTTCGGGCCGCGTAACCGCTTGCGGATGTCCTTCAGCATGGAGAACAGATCCGGCGCCTCGGCCGCGGTGATCTTCACGCCCTGCGGCGGAGGCATTTTCACCCGCGTCGCCTTGAGGATAAGGACGAGCACGATCACCAGTGGGATCAAAAGCTTCGCCGTCAGGGCATTCAATGCGTGGCTGAGAACCATGATGGCCAACGCGCCGCCGATGACAGCCAATATGATCAATATAATCAGTCCGATGTATGCGTAGCCGAGCGTAGCGCCAAGATAGACGCGTGCGCGGTATTCGACCGGCCTTGCCGCCGCCAGCGCCTCAAGCTGCTGGATCATTGGCCGATAACGATCCTCGATGGCGATCGACGCTCCCCACGCCGGTGCGTCCGTCCTGCTCCTGATGGAACTTGCCATCTTTCCCCCCGGAATATCTGGTACTCAGGTTTACGATGCCCGATGCTGGACACAGGTGCAAGCCAGTGTTCTGAAGCATTCCATGATCTTGCGAACGCGCTTTGCGCCCTCCCCGACCGGCTATTTGCATCTTGGCCACGCCTATAGCGCCTTGACCGCCTTCGAGACCGCGCGAGCCAAAGGCGGCGAGTTCGTCCTGCGCATCGAAGACATCGATCACACGCGCTGCCGCCCATTGTTCGAAGCCGCCATATATGACGACCTGGCCTGGCTGGGCCTGACGTGGCCAAAGCCCGTCCTGCGCCAAAGCGAACATGTCGACGACTATAAGGCCGCATTGGAACGTCTGATCGCGCTGGGCGTCGTCTATGCCGACCATCGTACGCGCAAGGAGCAGGTAGAGGCATCGCTGAGCGCTCCGCAGGATGGCGCCTTGCCCGGACCAGGCGCCGGACAGGCAAGCGCCGCCTGGCGCCTGTCAATCGATGCGGCGCGTACATATCTGGGCAGCCGCTACGATAATCTGCACTTCGATGAGCTGTCGCATCAACCGGGCACGCATAATGCCCGGCCCGGGATCAATGGCGATATCGTCCTTGGCCGCAAGGACATCGGCATCGCCTACCACCTGGCGGTCGTGGTCGACGATGCACGGCAGGGCATTACCGATGTCGTACGCGGCCACGACCTGTTCGACGCCACACACACCCAGGTCCTGCTGCAGGCCCTGCTCGACCTGCCGACACCTGCCTACCATCACCATGCCCTGCTGCTGGACGACGAAGGCCGGCGCCTTGCCAAACGCAAGGGCTCGAAATCCCTGCGCGACTATCGCCACGAGGGGCTGAGCCCTGCGGACGTCACGGCGCTGCTCGACCGGACGCCAAAAACATAAAGCCGCCCGCACAGGCGGACGGCTTTAGAAAATACACGATTTTTCGGGTCTACAGCGGCTTGATGTCGACTGCCGCCGTCTTGCCACGCTCGGTCTGCAATTCATAGGAGACCCTCTGGCCATCGTTCAGTCCCTGCAAACCCGCGCGTTGAACGGCAGAAATATGAACAAAGACGTCATTGCCGCCATCGGCAGGCTGGATGAAACCAAAGCCCTTGGTGCTGTTGAACCATTTGACCGTACCTTCGGCCATGTGCGCTCTCCTCATGATCGAGCTGTTATCGAGTTGCGGAAGTCGCCTTCCACATACAATCGTGGTCTCGGTAGCAGCAGTCGGAGCCTGAAGCGACGTTTCCGCCAACTCCACGTCTCCTGGATCTCAGGCAGCCGGAGTAACGAATTGTGGCGGTATTAAGCCAGCGCTTTTGAAAACGGTCAACGCAATCGCAGGGATTTTCGAAGCAGTCGCCGCGATTTTTCAGCGGAAATGGCGAAAATGTCCCACTTTCACGGCATCCATCGGAAATAATTGCGCAGACACTGGCTTGGTCCCCGGTCGGAAGGTGCTATTCTGCTGCCCTTGTTAGATCTATGAGCCACGCATGCGTTCGTCCCTCCTGCGTCAGCGGTTGCTGAAGACGCTATTGACCCTGCCACCGGCAACGCTCCGTTTCCTGGCTGGCGGCGGCGTCGTCTATCGCGACGGCCGGACGCTGGATCCGCAAATCCAGTTCCTGTGGCGCGGCTATTTCAGCCGGGGTGACGCAACGCCCTTGTCGCTGCACGGAAAGACGATCGAGCAGGCGCGGCAGGAATGGGCGGAAACCGCGGCACTGCTGGGCGTACCGTCGCAGGCGCGGGTCAGGATCGAAGAGATTACCAGCGAAACCGTACGTGGTCTGCATGTCCGCCCGGCGACAGTATCGGCCGATGCCCCGCTGCTTGTCTTTTTCCCTCAGGGTGGCGGCGTCCTGGGCGGTCCCGGACTGTCGCGCGCCTTTTGCGCAGGCTTTGCGCATGAGGCCCGCTGTCCGGTCTTCATTCCCGACCTGCGCCTGGCGCCGGTCCATCGTTTCCCCGCCGCCTACGACGACGCGCGCGATGCGCTGTCGTGGGCCCAGGCCAACGCCGTCCGGCTCGGCGCGCGCGGCGGCACCACGGCGATCGGAGGCGTGCTGACCGGCGCCAATCTCGCCACCCGCCTCTGCATCGACCTGAAACGGGACTTCAAACCGCTGCCGGTCGCGCAGCTGCTGATCACCCCGCTTGTCGATCTCAGCGATCCGCGGCTCAAGGACAGCACAGCCTCTGCCGGCTGGCCCTTTGCCGGCGACGCGCTCGAAACCCTTATCGGCCATTACGCCGGCGCCGGAACCGACCTGACCGACCCGCGTATATCGCCGGCCCTGGAAAAGCTGATCGTCGGCCAGCCGCGCACCCTGGCCGTGTCCGCCGGCCTCGACCCGCTGGCCGCGCAGACCGAAGCCTTTGTCCGCCGCCTGATCGCCGCGCGCACAAAGGTCGTCTATCGCCGCTACGACACCCTGCCGCTGGGTTTCGACCTGCTTACCGGTGTCGCGGACGCCTCATATGCCGCCGTTCAGGATATTGCCCGCCTGTGGATCGAGCTTCTGCGGGCGGGGCAGCCCGAGGCGGCCGAGGCTGAACGCGCCGAAGCTGTTCAGGCCACGGCGTGACGGGCATTCTCGACTTCTATCGCGACCATGGGGAAGCCCCAGGCCGCGACCTGCCTGTCGATCAATGGAATCCGTCGTTCTGCGGCGACATCGATATGCGGATCGCGGGCAATGGTGCCTGGTTTTATAACGGCACCCCGATAGAACGGCCGGCCATGGTCCGGCTGTTCGCGCGAATCCTGCGCCGCGAAAAGGATCGCTACTATCTTGTCACGCCGGTCGAGAAGGTCGGAATTGTCGTCGAAGACGCGCCTTTCATCGCCGTCGAATTGATGCCCGACGGCGACCGTCTGAGTTTGCGCACCAATGTGGGAGATGTGGCCACCGTTGGAAGAGATCACCCCCTGCGCTTCGAGACCGATGCGAACGGCGCCGTCCGTCCCTATATCGAGGTTCGGAAAGGCCTTGACGCCAGACTGACGCCCTCTGTCGCGCGCGACCTTCTGACGCTTGCGGTTGTCGAGGAAGACATGGTCGGCATTCGGACGGGCGGCGCCTTTTTCGCCATTGCGGTCAATACCTTAACAAATGACTAAGCTGTTCAGGCTGGGTTCAGGTTCAATTGTGTAAGATCTGAAACATGGGCTTGTTCAGTCATTTTGTTTCTAGGTGTCGCCATGAAGAAAATTTTTAGCGCCGCTGCCCTTGGCCTGGTTGTCGCCATCAGTTCGCTGAGCGCCCCGGCTTCGGCCCTGGCCTTTGACCGCTACGACCGGCATGACCGTTACGATCGCCACGACCGCGGAGATCGGTGGGATCGCGGTGACCGGCATGACCGTTGGGATCGCCGCGACCGTTATGATCGCTACGATCGTCATGATCGTTATGATCGTTATGAACGTCGCGGCTATGACCGCGGCAACCACTACGGTTGGCGCAACCGGTCCGACTGGCGCCGGGGTGGTTACGTTTCCTACTCCGACTGGAACCGTGGCTACTACGTCGACTATCGCCGCCACCGCCATCTCTACGCCCCGCCCAGGGGTTACGAGTGGCGCCGCGTGGACAACAACTATGTCCTCGCCGCAGTCGCGACAGGCCTGATCGCCGGCCTGATCATCGGCAACTACTAAACAGGAATGGCGCCTTCCTTCGGGAAGGCGCCATTTTCTTTGGTTCGCTTAGCGCTTGAGCGCCTTGATCGCCACTTCTTCAAGGCCCAGGGCCTGCAGGGCGGTCAGGGTGATGCCCGCGGCGTCGAGACCGGCCTTGGCATACATGGCCGGCATGCTGTCCTGATCCTGGAAGATGTCCGGCAGGGTCAGGGTCCGGATCTTGAGGCCGGTATCGAACGCGCCTTCGCGGGCCAGAAGATGCAGGACGAAGGCGCCGAAGCCGCCGTCGGCCCCCTCCTCCACCGTGATCAGGCATTCGTGCTCGCGCGCCAGGCGCAGCACCAGGTCGCGGTCGACAGGCTTGGCGAAGCGGGCATCGGCGACCGTCGTCGACAAGCCGCGCGCCGCCAGTTGATCGGCGGCTTTCAAGGCATCGCCAAGTCGCGTGCCCAGCGACAGGATGGCGACCTTGGAGCCTTCGCGGACGATGCGGCCCTTGCCGATGGTAAGCGGCTGCGCCATCGCCGGGATTTCCACACCGACGCCTTCGCCGCGCGGATAGCGAAAGGCGCTGGGGCCGGCATCATAGTCGCGCGCCGTGGCGATCATCGCCGCCAGTTCGGCCTCATCCGCAGCCGCCATGATCATCATATTGGGCAAGGCACCAAGATAACCGATGTCGAAGGTCCCCGCATGGGTGGCGCCATCGGCCCCAACCAGTCCCGCCCGGTCGATGGCGAAGCGCACTGGCAGGTTCTGGAGCGCCACATCGTGCGCTACCTGGTCGTAACCCCGTTGCAGGAAGGTCGAATAGAGCGCGCAGAACGGCTTCATCCCATCGGCCGCCAGGCCGGCGGCAAAGGTAACGGCGTGCTGCTCGGCGATGCCGACGTCATAGGTGCGGTCCGGAAAGACCTCGGCAAAACGGTCGAGCCCGGTGCCCGACGGCATGGCCGCGGTAATGGCCACCACCTTCGGATCAACGTGCGCCTGCTTGATCAGTTCGGACGCAAAGACTTCGGTATAGCTCGGCGCGTTGGATTTCGGCTTGGATTGTTCCCCGGTGATGACGTCGAACTTGGCGACGCCGTGATATTTGTCGGCGGCACTTTCGGCGGGCACATACCCCTTGCCCTTCTGCGTCACGACATGGACGAGGACCGGCCGGTCATTGATGCCGCGCACGCGCCTAAGGACCGCCAGGACATGCTCCATATTGTGGCCGTCGATCGGCCCGACATAATAGAAGCCCAGCTCTTCGAAGAAGGTGCCGCCTGTGACATAGGTCCGCGAAAACTCTTCGCCCTTGCGCACCATCTCGTACAGCGGACGCGGCAGATGCTCGGCCATCTGACGACCGAAGCGGCGGATCGACTGATAGGTGCCGCCCGACACCAGGTTCGCCAGATAGGCGCTCATGCCCCCCACCGGCGGCGCGATCGACATGTCGTTGTCGTTGAGGATAACGGTGAGGTTCTTCGTCGTTTCGGCTGCGTTGTTCATCGCCTCGTAGGCCATGCCCGCCGACATCGAGCCATCGCCGATGACCGCCACGACCTTGTTGCTTCCGCCTTTCAGGTCGCGGGCGGCACAGAAGCCAAGCGCCGCCGAGATGGAGGTTGCTGCATGGGCGGCGCCGAACGGGTCATAGGCGCTTTCCGACCGCTTGGTGAAGCCGGACAGCCCGCCCCCCTGGCGCAACGTGCGGATACGGTCGCGGCGGCCGGTCAGTATCTTGTGCGGATAGGTCTGGTGCCCAACGTCCCAGATGAGGATGTCGTTCGGCGTATCGAAGACATGGTGCAACGCCACGGTCAATTCGACCACGCCCAGCGCCGAGCCCAGGTGACCGCCGATCTTCGACACGACATCGATCGTTTCCGCGCGCACCTCCTCAGCCAGCGCCTTAAGCTCGGCGCCGGTCAAACCATGGATTTTGGCTGGATTGAACCCTTCGCTGCCGTGCAGCGTGTCGAGGATCGGGGTTTCAGGCATACTGTGCGCAAACCGGTTTCTGGCGGAACCTAATCAGGAAAAAAGAGAGCGGGTTCAGTTGCGCCGATTGAGTACGAAGTCAACACTGTCGCGCAAGTATCGCGCCTTTCCGCCGAAAATATCAAGCCTGGATTTGGCCTGTTCACTGAGCATTTTGACGCGGGCCTTGGCTTCGTCGAGCCCCAGCAGGGTCACGAAGTTGGTCTTGCCCTTCTCGGCATCCTTGCCACCGGACGCCTTACCCATTTCTTCCGGGTCGCCTTCGACGTCGAGCACATCGTCGGCAATCTGATAGGCCAGCCCCAGATCCTGCGCGAAATGCATCAGGGCCATGCCGTCCTTTTCAGGCGCATCGGCGATGATCAAGGGGATTTCGAAAGCATAGACGATCAGAGCGCCCGTCTTGAGACGCTGCATCCGCGCCACGCCGCCAAGATCATCATGCACGCCGATCAGGTCGATCATCTGTCCGCCCGCCATGCCCAGGGCGCCCGAGGCCTGGGCAAGCAGGCGCACAAGTTCGCAACGGATCGCGGGATCTTCGTGGGTATCTTCGCTGGCCAGGATCTCGAAGGCGACGCTTTGCAGCGCATCGCCAGCCAGGACGGCGGTCGCTTCGTCATAGGCGCGGTGGACCGTCAGCTGACCTCGGCGGATATCATCGTCATCCATGCACGGCAGATCGTCGTGGACCAGGCTATAGGCGTGGATGCATTCCAGCGCGCAGGCCGCGCGCAGTACGGAATTCTCGTCGGCGTCGAACAGACGCGCTGCCTCCAGCGCGAAGAATGGACGGATACGCTTGCCGGGACCTAATGCGGCGTAGCGCATGGCTTCGGTCAGGCGGCTTTCCGCCCCCTCTCCGCGCGGCAGAAGCTGGTCGAGCGCCAGGGTCACCAGGTCGGCCGTCTCGGCCAGCCGCTGCTGTAAAGGTGGCATGTCGGAATTGGCCGCGACCGGTGTGAACATTACTCGAAGCTCGCCGGCGCGGTGCCTTCGACCACACCCGACTTCGACAGAGAGATTTTTTCGACCTGCAGGCGCGCCGCTTCCAGACGCATCTCGCACAGCGCCTTCAGTTCCGCGCCGCGCTTATACAGGTCCAGCGACTTCTCCAGCGGAGCCTGGCCCGATTCGAGTTCGGACACGATTTTCTCGAGCTCCTTCAGCGCCTCTTCGAAAGACAGGCCATTCACTTCGCTCATCTATCGCTCCTTCAACTCGTAGCGGCGGCACCCCCAATACTGAAACCCCTGCTCGACCGTCTTTATATAGCCCATTTTCTTCAGTTCAAGGCTGATCATCAGGTTGAAATAGCCATGCGCCAGAACGAGGACATCGCCGCCTTCACGCGCCTTTTCGGCCAGGAAATCCGCCGCCTTTTTCGCGCGTTCGACGGCCTGGCGGCGGGTCTCCGGCGCATTGTGATTGTCGGTGTACCACCACCACAGCCGCGACACCGTTCCCCATCCCCAGGATTTCGGCGACAGGCGTATCCAGGTCGGCAGGTGCGGCGGCGGCAAGGGTGCCTCTACCAGCATTTCAAGCTGTTCAAACGAACGCTTGCCGCATATCGCCTGGGCGGTTTCAATCGAACGGCGGATCGTCGACGAATAAATATAGCGGGCGTCGCGGGCGTATTTGTCCAGGCAGTGCGGCGGCGTCTGCCCAGCCAGGAGTCCGGCGGCCTCGTACTTGGCCCACCACTCTTCATATCCTCGCCAGTCGAGCAGCACGCGGCGCGACAGGTCCGGTTCGCCGTGGCGGACAAGAGTGATGGCGCCCGGTGGGGCGGTGACAACCGGCTTCGCATCCCCCGCTGCGCTAGCGTCCTCATCCACTCGTGTTCTGTCCTGCACCGCGCCCCCAAAACACCGCCCATGGCCTTTGGCCCGGATTCGGCGTTGGTTGTTAAACGAGCGACCGTCGTAACGTCAGTGCCCATGCGAGACAAGTGTTTTATGGCGACGTTCGTTACTCCGACCGCTG